>CAYWJL010000158.1:0-5436 GCA_964458145.1 uncultured Desulfovibrionales bacterium
ATTTTTTGATTCCCGTGTCCTGTCTTCTTGTTTCCGGCCTCCTGTCTCCCGTCTCCCGTATCCTCAATCCTATATCCTACCTGCCCCTCACCCCCCGAACCAAATCTTCAGCACGAACAACCACCCCGACACGGTGATCAGAGACGCCAGGGTAGACACCAGAATGGCCGAACCTGCCACCTGCGTGTCCCCGCCGAGTTCACTGGCCATGACATAGGAGATCATGGCCGTGGGCATGGCCGCAAGAAGCACGCCTGCAGCAAGATCCACCCCTCCGACCCCCAGCCAGACCAGAAAGAGCAAGGAGCAAAGAGGCATGAGCACATTCTTGAACAGGGTGATCAGCAAAACGTCCAGGGAAAATCGCACCGGCTGGGGGGCAAAACTGCCGCCGATGGCCACGAGAGCCAGGGGGAGAGTCATCTCGGCCACAAGTTCAAGCCCCGCATCCAGAGCACCAGGCAGATTCACCCCGAAAAAAGCGACCACACTTCCGGCAGCGGCCGCCTGGATGAGGGGGTTGTGGAAAAATTCCCTCAGCCAGAAGACAAGTCCCCTGCCGCCGCACGAGGACCGGGCCACGGAAAGGACCATGATGGAGAGGATATTCACGGGCGCAACCAGGCAGGCCAGCAAAAGCCCGGCCCGGACAAGCCCCTGCTCACCGAGACCGTAATAGATGACGGCAAGCCCCATGTAGGCCATGTTCCCCCGGGATCCGGCCTGGCTGAACACGCCGACCACCCTATTGGAATATCCGGCCATCCTGGCAAATCCGTAACTCGCCCCAAAGGTGAGCACGAGGGCCCCCATGGACCCGACGATGAGCAGGGGGTTGAAGGCCATAACCACGGGCACGGCCGCGATCTTCACAAAGAGCAGACAGGGAAGGCATACATGATACAAGAGGCGGTTGGCCTCCTCGAGAAAGGTATCCCCCACAAGCCCCTTGCGTCGTATCGCGTACCCGAGCCCCATGACCAGAAAGACCGGGAGAATGGTGGTTACAATGGATGCGAGCACGAGAAACGACTCAGGTGAAGCTCTTGTAGAACACCTTGTGAACCAGGATGGCAAACCCATTGTCGTCTTCAACGGCCTTGATCACCGCCCCGGGATTGAGGGCCTGGTCCATGGCCAGCTCACCGAGTCGGTGCATCTCCTGCTGCAGCGTGTCCTCCATGGATTCGAACCGCTCCACCTCTATCCAATCTTCCATAACAAACCTCGTTGTCTCGTTGTTGATTCATGTGACCGACAGGATATCGGGCAAGGGCGGACATTCAGGTCGGCCCCTACACAACGGCCTCAAATTGCATGAGATTGCACATGCACACATTGTCGATCACGTCTATTATTTTTTCCAGAATTCAGGCACAAACAACACAATGATCGTATACACTTCCAAACGTCCAAGAACCATGCACAGGATCAGGACCCATTTGGCAAACACCGGGATATGGGCAAAATTGTCCGTGGGCCCGACACTGCCGAGGCCCGGACCGATGTTGCCGATACACGCCAGAACCGCGCTCACCGACGTGAGCACGTCCACCCCGGTCGCTGCCACGAGCAAGGTCGCAATGACCAGAAGCCCGAGAAAGAGCACGAAAAACCCCCAGACACCGCTTAAGACCTCGGGTTTGACCAGCCGATCCCCGATCTTGACGTTTCGCACTCCCCGCGGATGGATGAGGCGGAACAATTCCCGGTATCCCTGCTTGAAAAGCAGCATGATCCGCATGCACTTCATACCCCCGCTCGTGGATCCGGCGCATCCGCCGATGAACATGGAAAAAAGAAGCAGAAGCTGGGGCAGGGGGAGCCAGAGCTCGTAATCGGAGGTTCCGTACCCTGTGGTGGTCAGGATGGAGACGACCTGAAACACGGAATAGCGGAAGGATGCGCTCAGGGAAGGATAGATCGAGCCCAGGTTGACCAGGGTACAGATGGCAACGAGGAGGCCTGCCAGCAGGGCAAAAAACCGAAACTCCGGGTCCTTGAGCAGGAAAAGGGGCTTGCCGCGCAGCAGATTGAAATGCAGGGCAAAATTGATCCCCGCCAGAAACATGAACAGGGTGATCACCCCGTCGATATACGCGGAATCGTACCAGGCGATGGAGGTGTTCTTGGTGGAGAATCCTCCGGTGGCAAGGGTCCCGAACGAATGGCACAGGCCGTCGAAGAAATCCATGCCCCCGAACATGAGCAGCACGGTCTCCAGTACGGTGAAAAGGAGATACACCTTCCACAGGGTCACGGCCGTATCCTTGATCCTGGGCCGCAATTTATCGGGCACAGGTCCGGGAACCTCGGCCTTGTAGAGCTGCATGCCTCCCACTCCCAGAAAAGGCAGAATGGCCAGGGAGAGAACGATGATCCCCATGCCCCCGAGCCAGTGGGTCAGGCTGCGCCACATGAGAAGGCCTTTGGGCACGGCCTCGATATCCGTCAGAATGGAGGCCCCGGTGGTGGTGAACCCTGAAAAGGACTCGAACACCGCGTCCGTAAAGCAGCCGAAACCGCCCAGACAAAAGGGGATGGCCCCGAAGATGCCGGCGGCTGCCCAGCCCAGGGCGACCACGGCCATGCCCTCACGATGGTTCAAGGGCCGGGGCGGAGTTGGTTTGAATCCGAAAATGAGACCGGCACCCGCAGCCAGGGTAAAGACAATGCCGATGGCAAGGGGAATGATGCCTGCGTCCCGGTAATACAGGGAAAAGGCCAGGGGAATGAACATGGACAGGGCCACGAAGACGAGAAGCACCCCGACCAGATACAAGGTTTGCCCCCACCGCATCAGAGCTGCTCCAGAGTCACGGTGAGCGCCTTTTCCACCTTGGCGATGGTCTCGCGTGTGGCCAGCAGAATGACCCGGTCCCGGGGCCGTATGATATCGTCACCCGTGGGAATGATAACGGTGTCCTCACGCATGATGCAAAGGACAATGGCCCCTCTGGGAAAGGGAAGGTCCCTGATGGGTCGCCCAACCAGCTCGGACCGTTCTTCGGCAATGGCCTCCATGGCCTCGGCCTCGTCCTTGATGGCCACCGAGGAGATGACATTGCCCTTGCGCACATGCTTGAGCAGACTGTTCACAGCAGACAGCCGGGGGCTGACGATATGCTCAAGCCCTATGGCTCGCACCAGGGGAATGTATTCGGACTTGTTGATGCGGGTGATGCACTTGTTCACCCCGATGCTCTTGGCCAGGAGGGATGCCAGAATATTGGTCTCCTCACTGCCGGTCACCGTGATGACGGCGTCGAGACTGCTGACGTTTTCTTCTTCCAGAATATCCTTGTCCGTGCCGTCACCGCAAAGGACCACGGTCTTGTCCAGGTGTTCTGCCAGAAATTCGCATCTCTCATTGTCGCGATCGAGGAGCTTGACGTTCACGGACATCTTTTCCAGGGCATGGGCCAGTTTGAACCCGATATTCCCGCCCCCGACGATGAGCACGTCGTGCCACCCTGCCCGGGCCGGGGCAAAATCCTTGAGCAGGGAGGAGGCGTCCTTGTCCTCGCAGGCCAGATAGATGAGATCACCGGAACGGATGGTGTCCATGCCCTTGGGAATGATCAGATCGTCGCCACGGATGATGGCTGCCACAATGAATCGGACATCGGCGATCTTCTTGCGGAGATCCATGAGACGGGTATCGGCCAGGTCATTGTCTCCACCCACCCAGAGGCCGAGAAGCTTGATCCGACCGTCGGCGAATTCGCTCAGGTCCGTGGCTCCGGGTGTGCCGAGAAGACTGGAGATGGTCTTGACCACCTCGAGCTCGGGATTGATGATGGTTCCAAGATGCAGTTCCCGGCTCAGAATATCCTGGTAGCAGAGCACTTCCTGATTCCTGATCCGGGCGAGTTTGGTGATCCCCGGGGCAAGCAGGTTGGCAAAGGTGCAGGCCGTGAGATTGGTCTCGTCGCTGTCTGTCACGGCCAGAAAAATGTCCGCTTCGGTGATCCCGGCATGTTTGAGCACCTCGGGACTGCTTCCCGAGCCTTCCAGAATCTGCACGTCCACGGCATCCTGCAACCGACCGAGCACCCTGGGGTTGCGGTCGATGACGACCACTTCCTTGTTTTCCGAGGCGAGACGCCGGGCACAATGAAACCCGACCTCGCCGGCTCCCACAATGATGATCTTCAAACCATACCTCTGTAAAAAGAAACGTGACTATTCAGCTCGGTAGTACCGCGGTGATCCGAGAGGTGTTGAGGTGCTATCGTGCGTCAGGCCACGGTGTGCAGGACCTGCACGGGGCAAACCCTGCATAAAACGCCTGGCGCAGACTCGAAAAAGCGACCCTGTTTTTCGGTCCGATCTTCTTGCCGAAACGACACGACCGGGTGTGAAAGCGATGGGAATTCCTGTTCCCCACGTACCCCTTACCCGCGGCAGGCATCCGCAAAACCCGGGCCCACATACCGCGCAGGCCGTTCATGGCCCGCTGCTGCAAGGCGAGCAATGCTTCATGCTCCTTTCCGGGGTGCTTCCCATGGGGGTAGCAGAAGGCATAGCCGTTTTCGACCAGGACACGGCCGAGGGACCTGCCGTCGGGCAAAAAGACCTGCGTGACGATCCGTCCGAAGCGATCCGCCTTCATATACCGGGTGTCGATTCGGAGATCCTGCCCACGCACCAGCCGCCACAGATATTTCCGGGCCTCCTTGGCGTAATACTGGGCCGGACGTCCGTCATGACCCATTTCCGGACAGTCAATCCCCTGCAGCCGGATCTTTTCGCCCGTGCTCAGAAAAAGGGTGTCTCCGTCCGGGACATAGCGTGCGCTGACGGTCCAATCCGCCGCCTGGGCCAGGGATTCCAGCAACATGAATCCAAGCAGGAGAGCAAACGTGACCCGTGTGATGATTTTCAGATGCATGGACGTTGTCATGGACAGTGTCAGACGAAATCGTGCCTGGAGATATGTTCCGGACATAACCACAGCTCAGGCAACGTGCATGCCTCATGATATCCGGATTGGCAACCGCCAAGACCCGCATGACCAGGGCCCTTCATGCAAAAAAGGCAGCCAAGGGCTGCCTTTTGATGTCGTCTGTGCGCACAAACCGATCAGGTCTCGTAATAGGACCGAAGCCCCTGACTGCGCACGGGATGGCGCAGTTTGCGAAGGGCCTTGGCCTCGATCTGCCGGATACGTTCACGGGTGACGTTGAAGAGTTTCCCGACCTCCTCGAGGGTGTGGTCGGACTTTTCCCCGATGCCGAACCGCTTTCTCAAAACCTGCTCCTCACGCGGGGTGAGGTCCGACAGCACCGAGGCGATCTGTTCGGAAAGCTTGGTGCAGACCACTTCCTCGGCCGGAGCCACGGCCTTCTTGTCCTCGATGAAATCGCCCAGGCTGCTGTCCTCTTCGTCGCCGATGGGGGTCTCCAGGGAGATGGGTTCCTTGGCGATTTTGAG
>CAYWJL010000159.1:0-5423 GCA_964458145.1 uncultured Desulfovibrionales bacterium
CGTCATCCCGGACGTGATCCGGGATCTTGATGGGAGAGGTCGATAGCCTGATGTCTGAGACAGCCTTCGTGTCGTTCAAGATCCCGGCCTTCGCCGGGATGACGGCAAAGGGGAACATTCGATATTCAAAGGTGACATTTTTTTCAGGACCCGACAATCAGTCGAGCAGGCTTTTGTAAATATCCAGCGTCTGGCGGAGAAAATCCGGCCCCCCGAGGTTATCGATGGTTGCGGCTTGCTCCTTGCAGAGTGTCTGACGGAAATCCGGATCATTGACGGTTCGGGTAAGGCACGCAGCCAGGGCCGGGACATCTCCCGGGGGTACCAGGGCATGGGGGGTGAGCAGATCGGGCATCACGCCCACCGTGGTGCCGACCAGGGGGATGGAGCAGGCCATGATCTCCAGGGCTGCACGGGCAATGGTTTCGGACCACAGGGAGGATACCACGCCGAGATCCAGGGCGCTGATGCACGCAGCCACATCCGACCGTTGGCCCGTGATCACGGTGATGTCTTCGATCCCATTGTCCCTGATCCATTGTCTGACCTGGGCCTCGCTGGTGTCGGTCTCGAATCCCAGGAGCATGAGTTTGATGTTGCGGGCTCCCAGGGTGCTCCGGGCACCGGCCACGGCCTCGATGGTTTCCTTCTGGCCCTTGACCAGATCGAACCGGCCAAGGAGGCCGATGACCATATCCTGCTCACCATAGCCGAATTCTCGTCGGACCCTGGCCCGCCCCTCGGCATCGAAGCGGAACCTGGAACGGTCCACCCCGCCGATGACCTGGAAAAGCCGCTCCGGGCCCAGATGGAATCGGGTTCTGAAGTGGTCGCTCATCCGGCTATTGGTGGAGATGACGGCATCGGCCACGTGGCGGTGGAGAATCTGGTTGAAGATGTTCGCCTTGGGCAACCTCTGGTCCCCTCGGGTGCGGACCAGCCTGAATGTCCCCTTGAGCTTTCGCAGAAGTCCCCAAAGGACAAAGGACTCTCCCCGATGGCAGTTGACGATGTCCGGTGAAAAGGTATCGATCAGCCTGCCGAGGTCGCGATAGAGGGTGATCAACCCCCACGGTGTTTGCGTATTCAGGTTCATTGGGCTAATGGGAAGACCCCACGAGCACCCCTTGTCAAAGGACTCCGTCCCCCCAAGCCCCAGAATGCGGACGTCGTGTCCGGCCTCCATGAGCAGTTTGCTCACGTAAAGCCCGTACCATGCCGTTGCATTGAAAAATCGGACGTTGACGACCTGAATGATTTTCATGGATGAAAACCTGCGTTACGCTCATGTTCTGAGAATTTACGGATCATATATCCTTTATCCTTTATCCTATATCCATTTCCATGCCCCTCGTTTCCGTCATCATCCCGACATACAACAGGTCCGGTCTTTTCGAAAAAGCGGTCGCGTCCGTGCTGGAGCAGACCTGGAAGGATCTGGAGATCCTGCTGGTGGATGACGGATCTGACGATGATACGCTGCTTCGGGCGGCACAGATCAAGGACCCACGTCTTAGGGTATTCAGCCAGGAAAATAAAGGAGTCAGCTCGGCCAGGAACCTGGGGATAGCCCATGCCCGGGGATCCTGCATCGCTTTGCTCGATTCCGATGATCACTGGCTGCCTGCTAAACTCGAACGTCAACTGCGGTTCATGCATGAAGGCGGATTTCATATCTCCCAGACCCAGGAGATATGGATGCGCCGGGGAAAGCGGGTCAATCCCAGACATATCCACGCCAAATTTGCGGGCTGGTTCTTCACCCCGTCCCTGTCACTCTGTCTCATCAGTCCGTCCTGCGTCATGTTCACCAGGGCCTTGTGGAATGAAATCGGCCCCTTTGACGAGACTCTGCCGGCTTGCGAGGATTACGATCTCTGGCTCAAGACAGGGCTCCGCTACCCCGTCGGACTCGTGCCCGAACCTCTTGTGGTCAAGACCGGAGGGAGGGCGGATCAGCTTTCCGGAAAGATCATCGGTCTGGACCTGTACCGTTTGTATGCCATGCGCAATCTCCTGGCAAAGGGGCAGGTCGCTGGTGAGGACAGGTGCAACCTGGTGAGGATGCTGCGTCGCAAGGGACACATCTATATTCAGGGGTGTCTGAAGCGAGGGCGGGTCACCGAGGCCCTGCGTATGCGAACGCTCCTCGAACCATGGTCGGGTGAGGGCTGATCCCTTTTTGGTCGTAGACAGACTGCAATGTTTTCACTCTCAATAAAGGACAATGATTCGTGTATCATCTTTCATCCCTTGTTTCGCAGCTGAAGAAAAAGGAGCAGGCCGTTGTCGTTGGAAACGGACAGGCTCTCTGGCTGGTCTGGGAAGGCAAACTGTCGGATACCGTGGTCCAGACCTTGTCAGGCTATGGGGGTTGGGTCTTGGCCCGGGAGCGGGAGCAGGCCTTGTGGTTTTTTCCGGGAGAGGATGTTTTGCGAAGTCTGGCTCAGGTTTACACCTGGTCCCAGATCCATCCCCTGGTCATGTCCGTGCAGGTGTTTCCGGCCAAATTGCTCGTTGCGTACGATTTTTCCATCGGTTTGGCGGTGGATTCCGCGATTGTCGGTCAGAAAATCCCTGTCCCCAAGGAGCTCGACATCCTGGTATCTCCCCAGGTCGACACTGCTCTCAGGCACATCCCCGGACTCCATTTCGAACCGATCCAACGCGAATCCTTGCCCTCCGGGGCGTGGACCCGTTTGCAGGTCGATGTCGGATTGGATTATTCAACCTCGCTGGCCTGGTTTCTGATCATCAAGCCTTTAGGCAACGCCCTGGACCGCAATTTCGTCGATGGATGGAGAATCTACTCCGCACGCCTGAAAAAGCTCTTCGAGCAGTTCAAGATCAAATTTCTCTATACCGAGGAGATGGAGATCGTTCTGTATTGCAAGACGTATCAGATGATTCGGGCGATATGTCAGGAGATTATGGGACTCGTTGCCGGGAAAGATGAGGAGGTAAAACCCTGGCCGTGTATCTATCTGGGAATGGAAAAGGGGCACCTTCATTTCGGCAAGGAATTGCCCAAGAAGATCGACGTTCCCTGGGATTATCTGGAATCCGATTTCATCCATCTGTCGTTGAAAACGGTGTATCAGCTCGGTCCGCCCTTCATGCCTCTTGGGACGCTTTCTCCTTTCAAGGGGCGCAGCAGCATGGACAGTCTGGTCAAGACGGTTCTTGGAGAGAACGGGGAAGATGGAGGGCTGGGCAGGCTGCAGGTCTTTTTGCCCCATCATGCCCTGGATGGGGATAATGCCCCGTGTTTTTATTGCGGGTTGCGGAATCATCTTCCCTCGGAATGCCCCACCCGTGTGTTGCGCAATCTCAACAGAGGCATTCACGACGCACTGGCCGAGCTGGATCTCCAACGACTTCAGAAGGCCTTTGGAGATATCGATCAGAAGCTGGTCGAAAACGGCCTCGAAGGGATCAAGAACATCACCCAGACAAACGATGACGGATCCGTGGTCATGACGGCTTTTTTCGAGATCAATGCGCCCTGCCAGATCAGAACCATGCGTCTGATATGGCGGAGCAAGGGCAAGGACTGGCCCCGGGGACTCAAGGAGCTGAGTCCCCAGGAAGAAGACGCGTCATGGGCGGCCCTGCATCGATTCCGAAACGGTGATCTGCCCACCGCACTCAGTCACCTCGAGAGCTTCATCCAGGAAAGCCCCCGGCATTACAAGGCAAAGACCCTGCAGGGATTCATCAGCATGGAAAAGGGGCAGACCAAGAACGCCCTGGGGTTCTGGAAGGAAGCCGGGGAATACTGTTTCACCTCGTTGCACCGTTCCTATCACATGTACCTCCGGGCCAGATTGCACGAGGTCATGCAGGAACACGAATCGGCCATCAAGCTGTACCGGGATGCCGCGCGCATGAGTCCGGCCATGCTCGAGGCCAAGTACCGTCACGCTGCGTGTCTGCTCAAGATGGGGTTTGCCGAACAGGCGCTGGGGATTTTTTTGGATCTGATCGAAGAAGATCCCCGGTTCATGAATATGATACTGATCGATCCGGAACTCGAACGGGGGCATCTGCACCTCATGACCGGGTTGTGGAAGCCGTGGAACAGGGCCATGAAGCTGGCCAAGGCATGCCTCGACGACAGTGAGGGCCTGAGTAATTCCGTGGATCAATGGTTTACCGAAGATCACCCGGCACATGACGAGTTCAAGGAACGTCTGGCGGCCATGCTCACCCACAGGGACAAGGAAAATTATGTCCACTTGATGCACCTGGCCAGGGGCAGTGCCGCCCTGACCCAGGACATCCAGAAACGAGTGGAAAAGGATATCCAGGAATTGCATCACCGTTGCAAGGCAATGTATGGAGAATTGGAAGAAATTCAGAAAGAGGCTGCCTGGTTTCCGTTTTCCAAATTTCTGAGCGGGTTCAACAAGGATTTCAATATCTGCATCAGGGAGCTGAACGTCATCGGCAGGCTCAATCTGTACCATCCGGACAGCTTCAAGAAGGGGCATGCAGGAATGGCTCGGGCCGACGAGGCGCTGGAACGACTTCACGAGCACATGAAGAGTCTTGTTTTCATCAGGGACAGCACCCTGTTCATGCTCCTGTTCGGAAAGAATTTCATGTGGCTCGTGCTTATCTGCCTGGTTCTGTCCATAGCGGTCGTGCCTTTGATCACCATGTGGGGCCTCAAGACGGGACAACCCTGGGGCCATGCCCTGGATGCCCAGAAATGGCTGATCCACAAGGTGGTCATCATCGTTGTCACCATTTGCGCTTTGGGGGGCGCTGCCATCTGGACGACCATGCGATTCGAGAAAAACCGTCGGAAGTATATCGAGAAGCATACGCCGTAATGGAAGGGCGCAGTATCGCAGAGAAGGGATTTTAGGCGTTAGGGGGGAGGAGACGGGGAGACGATCGCGCGAAGACGTCATCCCGGACTTGATCCGGGATCTTGATGGCATCAGGGACAGTCTTCAATTCGTCCAAGATCCCGGCCTACACCGGGATGACGACAAAAAGTGACAACTATTTTTCAGGGCTGGACAAAAAAAAGGACGATCATAAGATCGTCCTTTTTTTCATTCCAACGGAATATGCGATTATACGCAGCCGGTGGGTTTGGGAAGGCCGGCCATCTTACAGGCTCCCTTACCAGGTCCGGAGGGGAACAGCTCATAGATATGTTTCAGCTTGAAACCGGTAACCTTGGACAGGATACGAACCATGGGAGCGATCCCGTTTTTCTTGTAGTAGTCCTGAAGAAAGTCGATGACTTTCTGATGTTCGTCGGTAATGTCCTTGATGCCTTCACTTTCCTTTACGAAGTCAACCCATTCGGGGGACCACTGCTCAAAATTCAACAGAAAACCATCTTCATCGACATCAAACTGCTTGCCCTCATATTCGACCATTGCCATACGAATAACCTCCTTAAA
>CAYWJL010000160.1:0-5403 GCA_964458145.1 uncultured Desulfovibrionales bacterium
AGATATGGATCGTGCGCGAATATTTCAGGAAAATGGGTGTGGAAGTGGTGGCCAATGTCTCGGGAGACGGGCGGGTCGACGATATCCGCCGCAGCCACGGTGCAGCCCTCAATCTTGTGCAATGTTCTGGAGCGACCCTGGATCTGGCCAGGATGATGGAGGAAACATACGGGATCCCCTATCTGCGGGTCTCCTATCTCGGGGTCGAGGACATGGCTGAATCATTGTACAACGTGGCCGAGTTTTTCAAGGAACGCTCTCCGGAAATTGTTTCATTGGCCAGGGGGCTGGGCCAGGAGGAATTGGCGGACCTCGTTCCCCGACTCCAGGAACTCAGAAAGGACCTGGAAGGGAAAAAGGTGGCCATGTATGTGGGCGGTTCGTTCAAGGCTTTTTCTCTCATCAAGGCCTTCCGTCACCTGGGCATGAAGGTGGTCATCGTGGGATCCCAGACCGGAACCGAAGAAGACTACAAGGAACTGGCGGAAATTTCCGATCCCGGAACCATCATTGTCGACGATGCCAATCCCCTGGAGCTGGCCGAATTCATCAAGGAAAAGGACGTGGATGTCTTTGTGGGCGGGGTCAAGGAACGACCCATCGCCTTCAAGATGGGGGTGGGGTTCTGCGACCACAACCACGAACGCAAAATCGCTCTGGAAGGATTCGTGGGCATGTACAATTTTGCCAGGGAAATCCACGCATCCGCCATGAGCCCGGTGTGGCAGTTCGTTCCCCGCCGGGTGGCCCAAAAAAAGGTAGTGTCGCTCAAGGAGGTGGCCAATGCGTAAGGAACATCCCGTCTCCACCACCAATGCGTGCAAAATGTGCACACCCATGGGAGCCGCTCTGGCCTTCAGAGGTGTTGAAAATGCCGTCCCCTTTCTGCACGGTTCCCAGGGCTGCGCCACCTATATGCGCCGCTATATCATCAGCCATTACAGAGAGCCCATCGATATCGATTCTTCGGCCCTTGGAGAAAAAAACGCCGTCTACGGCGGAGGGGCCAATCTCAAGCAGGGCCTTTTAAACGTCATGAAAAAGTATCCGGCCGAGATTGTGGGTATCGCCACAACCTGCCTCACCGAGACCATCGGCGATGACGTGCCCATGCTGGTAAAAGAGTTCAAAAAGGAATTCGGAGATCTTCCTCTGCCTTCCCTGGTGCATGTTTCCACGCCCAGCTATTCCGGCACGCACATGGAAGGCTGGCATGCAGCGGTCAAGTCCCTGGTGGAACAGCTCGTCATCGAAAAAAGTCCCGGTTCCAGAAGTGTGAACATCATGCCCGGGTTCATCTCCCCGGCCGATCTGCGCATGCTCAAGGATATAGCACGGGAGTTCGGCGTATCCGCAACCCTGCTTCCGGATATTTCCGATACCCTGGATGGTCCGGCACTGGAAGACTATCATGCCATTCCCACCGGTGGAACTCCCATTGCCGCCATCCGGGCCATGTCCGGAGCGTTGGGCACCATCGAACTGGGTGACAGCCTGGAGAAAAGCAAGAGCGCCGGAGATATCCTGGCCGAACGCTTTGATGTGCCCCTGACCAAGCTCTCCCTGCCCATCGGCATTCGAAATACCGATGCGTTCATGGACGCCCTGTCCGCATATGCCGGTTGTCCGGTTCCGGACAGATATGTGGCCGAGCGCGGCAGGCTGCTGGATGCCATGGTCGACGGGCACAAATATGTTTTTGGAAAAAAGGCGGTGGTCTACGGCGAAGAGGATTTTGTGGTCGCCATGGTTTCTTTTCTGGGCGAAATCGGGGTTCGTCCTGTTCTGGCCGCCACGGGCAGCAAGAGCAAAGCCTTTGCTCCCGCCATCACCCGGGCATGTGAAGGCGTATGCCCGGACCTGCCTGTCATGCGCACCGGAGCGGATTTTTATGAGATCCAGGAAGAAGCCGGGGACATGGAGCCGGATTTTCTTCTGGGACACTCCAAGGGATACAAGTTTGCCCGCTCGGCAGATATCCCGCTTATCCGTGTGGGATTTCCCATCCATGACCGTTTCGGCGGTCAGCGCACCCTGCACATCGGGTACAGCGGGGCCCTTTCCCTGCTCGACAGCATCATCAATACCATTCTGGAACGTCAACAAACCACTTCAGCCGTTGGCTACGGTTACCTGTAAGGAGGCCTCCCCATGAAAGACTATACAAGACATCCCTGTTTCAACAAGGCTTCCTCAGGAAGCTGCGGACGTGTCCATCTTGCCGTAGCACCCAAATGCAATATCCAGTGTAACTATTGTAACCGCTAGTATGATTGTGTGAACGAATCCCGCCCTGGTGTGACCAGTGCTGTTCTTTCTCCCCTGCAGGCCCAGCATTACATGGGCGAGGTACTGGAAAAAGAACCTCGCATAACGGTTGCCGGAATCGCCGGTCCAGGAGATCCCTTTGCCAATGCCTATGAAACCCTGGAAACCATCCGCCTTTTGAACACGTCGCATCCCGAGCTTTTGTACTGCCTTTCTTCCAATGGATTGAATGTGCCGGATCATGTGGACGAATTGGCTGAGCTGGGCGTACGACACATGACCATCACCATCAATGCGGTGGATCCCTCCATTGGAGAATTTGTCTACAGCTGGGTCAGGGACGACAATGTCATCTACCGGGGACGGGATGCTGCCGAACTGCTTATCTCTCGTCAGCTGGAATCCGTGCGCCTGCTCAAGGAAAAGGGCATCACCGTCAAGGTGAACACCATCATTCTGCCCGGGATCAATGATTTTCATATCCCCGATATTGCCAAGAAGGTTGGAGGTATGCATGCGGACATCATGAACCTGATTCCCATTCTGCCCACGGCCGGAACTCCCTTTGAGAATCTGGAGGAACCCCCCAAGAAACGCGTCTGGGAATTGCGAGCCATTGCCAAGAAACACATTGCCCAGATGACCCATTGCAGACGATGCCGGGCCGACGCCGTGGGATTGTTGTGCCACGACCGTTCCGAAGAACTCGGCCCTCTGATGCATGCCTGTTCCCAGCTAGAGGTTCCAGCCGGTGATGTCGCCCCCCGTGTAGCCGTGGTCAGCCGGGAAGATATGCTCATCAATCAGCATCTGGGCGAGGCCCGGGAATTTTCCATCTGGACCAAAGACGAACACGGGGTGCATGTGGTTGAAAAACGCAAGGCACCCACCTCGGGATGCGGCCCCAAGCGCTGGGAAGATCTGGTGGATGTGCTCTCGGACTGCAAGGGACTTTTGGTGGAAGCCGCCGGAGAAACGCCCCGAAAGGTGCTCGGGAAAAAGGGGATC
The DNA here is from genome assembly GCA_964458145.1 of uncultured Desulfovibrionales bacterium. Classification (GTDB taxonomy): domain Bacteria; phylum Desulfobacterota; class Desulfovibrionia; order Desulfovibrionales; family Desulfomicrobiaceae; genus Desulfoplanes. Next base: position 3,277 of record CAYWJL010000160.1, read on the forward strand.
ATTGTCCATGAGTGCTCGGGATTCATTCGCGACACCGTGGAAGGATTTTTCGAAGGGCGTGATATGAGTTACTACAAGGCCAGAAAAAAAGGCGTGGGTGGCGGATGCTGCGGCGCAGGGGACGGGTGTTGATGGCGGATCGTATCGGGATAGTATCGGCTACACAAAAAAAGGAGCGTGAAATCACGCTCCTTTTTTTGGTGTACCATCAGACGTGACTATTCACGTCCAATCAAAATCCCACGTAGGGGCAGACCTGTGTGTCTGCCCTTTCTCTGTATAACCTTACAAATGGGCAATGTGCTCGTAAAAGGGCGGACACACAGGTCCGCCCCTACGGGAATGGCGTGATTCCCCGAAAGTGTATGGTGACAAACATCGTGGTGAATAATCACCCATTGCAACCCTATTTCTTCCGCAACAACGCCCTTTCTTTGGCAATCATCCCTTCCAGCCCGAATTTCTGCACCCGGTACCCCATCTGTCGCGGGGTCAGGTGGAGTTCGCGCGCTGCCTTGTACTGAATCCAGCCATTGCGCTCGAGGGCTGCGATGACCTCCTGCTTCTCGGTTTCCTTGAGCGACTGGGGCCTGCCGGCAGGTGCCGCCTGGGCAGCGGGAAGGATACATGCGGGAGCGCTCAATTCCTCCTTTAAAAGGGGATACAGGAACCGGGCTGTAACCTCTCCCGAATCCGTGAGGATGACCAGCCGTTCCATGAGATTTTCCATCTCACGTACATTGCCCGGCCAGTTGTATTCGATGAGAAGATTCAACGCCTCGGGCGTGAAGACGAAGCTCCGGGCGTACTCCTGTTCCAGTTTGTTTTGGAAGTAACGAATGAGCTTGGCAATGTCTTCCTTACGTTCACGAAGTGGCGGAACCCGGATGGGAAAGACGTTGAGCCGGTAGTAGAGGTCTTCGCGAAAGGCCCCCTGGGAGACCAGCTCTGCCATATCCCGGTTGGTGGCACTGATGATACGCACGTCCACGCGGACGGTCCGATTGCTGCCCAGGCGGACCAGTTCCTTCTCCTGGAGCACGTGCAGCAGCTTGGCCTGGACCCCCATGGGAAGTTCCCCGATTTCATCCAGGAAGATGGTCCCTCTGTGGGCAGCCTCGAATTTTCCGGGTTTGGCAGAGGCCGCACCGGTAAAGGCCCCTTTTTCATGACCGAAGAGTTCGGCCTCCATGAGATTGTCCGGAATGGATGCGCAATTGACCTTGATGAAGGGATGGTTCCTGCGTTCGGAAAGTTCGTGGATGATCCGGGAGACCAGGGTTTTCCCGGTCCCCGACTCTCCCAGGAGAAGAACCGTGGCCTTGGTGGGAGCAACTCGCGCGATCTGCTGCTCCACATCCAGCATGGACTGGCTCTTGCCCACAATGTAGAGTTTCTTCTGCTCCCGGGAAATCTGGTATTTGAGGGAGGTGTTTTCCCGACGAAGGTCCGCTTCTCTGCTCTCGATTTTTTCATGCAGGCTGATGAACTGGGAGATGAGCGTGGCCACGATGGTCAGAAAATCCACATCCCTGTCCAGGACAACGCGACCGTCAAAGAGCCGGTCCACGTTGAGCACGCCGATGGATTGGCCGTGCATGAGAATGGGGACCCCCACAAAGGCAATCTTTTCCTTTTCGATCTTTCTGGATTCGGTTCTGTCCAGAAACATGGGTTCCCTGGTGATATCCGGGACCACATACGGGGTAGCCGTCTGATAGATCATCCCGGTCACCCCTTCATCCAGATGGTACACCCCCCGTTCTTTTTCCTCGGCAGTCAGCCCGTAGGAGGTGTTGATGGTCAGCTTCCCGGAATCCTGATCATACAGGGTGATGGTGGCCCGTTGCATGGACATGGTCCGGGACAGGATGCGCAGGATGTTCTGCAGGGAATCCTCGAGATCGAGGGCCTGGTCGATGGTCTGACTGATGGCGTAGAGGGCCTTGAGTTCGATGTTGAGCGTATTGAGGGACATATGGCAGATAAGCAACCAGGGTGCCATATTGGATGATGCACGTCATCCTCACTCGCTTTCTCGCGTCTTGAAATGTGATAACTTGTTGATATTTTATAATTTTCGGCGATATAGCCTGCGTGCAGGAGCGTGGCGTTTTCTGATGGATT
>CAYWJL010000161.1:0-220 GCA_964458145.1 uncultured Desulfovibrionales bacterium
GGCGCAGAAAGTCGATGAACTGGTCCATGGTCCCCTGGCGGGAAGAAATCTGATAGGTGCCGTAGGAGGTTCCGCCATGTCGGTCATAGCCGATGGCGTCACATTGTTCGCCGGATTCGAAATGGCGCGAGAGCATGCCCCGTGGGGGCGATGCGGCGGATGCCGTGTCGGGGGTACCGTGTTTGGTGACGATTTCCTGTGCCAGCCTATCGACCTGGAC
>CAYWJL010000161.1:230-5393 GCA_964458145.1 uncultured Desulfovibrionales bacterium
GCATCATCAGAGTGAGAAACAGGCTTGGGCCCGTTCGGCTGGACGTCGTTGTTTGCGGATTGTTGTGGTTGGGGAGTAGGGGTGGCTTGAGCAAACGGGCTTTGGCCGGAGAGTTTGGACAACGTGGCCAGAACATCGAGATTGAGGGTCTGGGAGAAGAGATCGGTTCCCGAGGTCTTGCCCGGTGAATCGGTGTCGAACAGGGCGTTGGCCATGGCCATGTCCATGCGGGACTTGATCTGCTCGAATCGCTCCTCAAAGGACGTGTCCGACGTCTGCCCGTGATGGTGACGGTTTCCCGACACCGAAGACGGTGCTCTATAGAGGTCCGGATTGATTGGGATAAAATTGGGTTTGCTCATTGTCGCAACCTGAAGGGGTCGTGGTTGTCGATAAATAAGCAAAAACCGGTCCACAGATCATTCCAGACTGTGCATGAGGGATTCCCGCAGGGCGGCTATTTCTGCATCATCCACAATTTTTTGCCCGCCTGCATCCTGGACGTAAAAGATGTCCTGCACCTGGTCCCTGTGGGTTGCTATCTTGGCAAAGGCCACGTCGAGGCCTGCCCGCTGCAATCCTCGGGCTATGGCGTAGAGCAGGCCTGGTCTGTCCTTGCTGCGCAGTTCGATGATGGAATGAAAATCCGAGCCCCCGTTGTCGATCCTCACGCAGGCCTTTTCCAGGCAGTGGGGATGGTTCGGTTGTGAGGCGAAGCGGTTTTTTTCGGACAGACGCTTGCTGAGTTCGTCCGGTTCGGCAAAGGCTTTTGAGAGTGCACCGTCGACCCGGGACCAGGTCTCTTCCTGATACAGGGGGTCGGGGGGAGAGGTGACCAGGAAGGTGTCCACGATGATCCCGTTGTCCCATCGGTGCAGGCTGGCCGTGTACACCTGAATGTCGTTCAGGGTCAGGGCTCCTGCGATGGATGCGAACAACCCCGGCCGGTCCCTGGTGATCACGGTCAGCCGGGTGAAGGGATGGTCGGTATTGGGGGGCTCGCGCAGGAAGACATGATGGCGGAAAGGGTCTTTGGTGTCCTGGACAAGTGACTGCATCCCTTCAATGTGGCGCAGGATGTCTTCCTTGTCATGATGCAGGAGATATCTGGGGGGCATGGAGGCCAAAAGTGTTTCCAGTTCCGGCCCGGACAAGAGATGGCGTGCTCTGGTCCTCAGAAAGTCGCGGGTATGGGCGATCCGCTGGACCGCAAGGGGGACGACCAGAGTGTCCTGTTCAAACATTCTGGCCGTTTTTACGACGAGTTCCTGGAGCAATGTTTTCGTCCATGAGGACCACGCCTTGGGGCCGGTGGCCCTGGAGTCGGCCCATGTGAGCAGGGTCAGGCGATGGAGTCTGGTGGGGGTCTGCAGGGTAAATGCCAAATCCTGGATCACGGATTCATCAGCCAGGTCCCTGCGCAGGGCCGTATGGACGAGAAGGAGGTGATTGGAGACAAGAAAGACCACCTTTTCGCGCTCCGATGGCGACCACCCCAGTCTTTCGAGGAGGTTGTCGGCCAGGGTCCCGCTTCGCTGTGCATGGTTGGGGCCTGTCTTGCCGATGTCGTGGAGAAGGGCGGCCCAGCGCAGGATCCTGTCTTTGGAGAACCTGCACAGGAAGGGGGCAAAGTGTTCGCTGTCCTGTTTGCTGCACCGGCTGATGGCCCGGATGGTTTCCAGGGTATGCACGCCGACGGGGAAAAGATGGTAGGCATCGAATTGAATCCGGTCCTGAACGATCCCGAATTCGGGAATGAGCGCACCCAGGTACCCGGTTTCGAGCATCTGTAACAGCGTTTCCTGGGCCCGGTCCGAGACGAGAATGGACTCGAAAGCGGTCTTGAAACGTTCGCTAGCCAGATCTTCGCCGGTCACGAGATGAAGGCGCGATGTGACGGCCTTGCGGGTTGTCCAGGACAGGGGACAACCTGTCAGACTGCTTTGGACGAACCCATCCATGATGGTTCCGGGATCGTCATCCATGTCGCTGCCTTGCAGACTGATGACCGGGTGTCTTGCAATACGCTCCTTTCCCGATACATGGTGGAACGTTCCCGCAAGAAGGCTGTCCACAAAGAATTCGCAGAGGATTCTGATTTCCCGCATGTGGCGGTGAAGGTCGGCCAGGAAGCATTCCACTCCGCGTTGCCCCTCCCTGTCCTCATATCCCAGAAGATCGGCCACCCGCGGCTGGACATCGAAAAAGAGACGGTCACTTTTCTGGTCATTCACACCGTGCAAACAATTGCGAACCACAAGGAGATGACCCAGGGACTCGGAAAGGGTCTGCTTTTCTTCGGTGGAGAGAAGTCCGTGCATGCTCAGGTTGGCCAGACCGTACGCCTTGTGTTCGAGCACGGAAAGCCAGTGGATGAGGTGGGCGTCGCGCAGCCCTCCGATGCCTTCTTTCAGATCGGGTTCGAGCATGCCCTTGCTCGTACGTTCCCTGTCATGACGGGTTGTGAGGTCGTGGATCAATCGTTCGGCGATCTGTTTGCGGCGCTTTGGGTTCAGCAGGTCGTCCAGTTCGTGAAACAGGGACAGGGCGAGATTTCTGTTGCCGGTGACCATCCGCCCATCCAGCAGAGAAACCATGGTCGTGTACTCCTGATCAGCCAGTTCCATGGTTTGCAAAATTGTCATTACATTGTGCCCCAGGACGAATCCCTGGTCCCACAGGGGGGTGAAGAGAAAACGGGCGAATGCGTCCACGCCGGGGCTTTCACTGTCCGGAACGAGCAGAAGAACGTCGATGTCCGAACCCAGGCAGAGTTCCCTGCGCCCGTATCCTCCCACAGCCAGGATGGCGTATCCGTCCGGTTGCTGGGGACATTCCTCGATCCGTTCCTGAAAATAATCGTCCATGAACATGGACAATCGTCGGACCAGAGCCGTTCCCTCGGCCGAGGCCTGTCCCTTGAAAATCCGGGCCCAATTATCCCGGAGCCTTTTGCTCGCTCGACTTGGCATGATAGATAGATCCGTGGGGTTGCGCATTATTGTCAACAAGACTGAACAACCCAATGCAAAATAGCATGATTTTCTTTTTTATCGTTTTTTGTTGATAGGTTATACGTTTTTGGACGGGGCATTCCCATGATGACTTCGGATTCTGGCGGACATAAATGTTCATTGATTGTTTGATTTTTGTTGATTTTTAACAAAAATGTTTTCGAGGTGCCGTTTGTGCCGCCTCTGGTAGGGCCTAGTGTCTTGAAATGTAAATTTTATCGCTTTTGGTACGCTGGTTGCTGACACCCTGAAACGTTCATTTTTTCAAGGAGGTTTTCCGTGAGTGCGGCAGATACCGGTTTTATCCTGATGTGCAGTGCCCTGGTCATGTTCATGACTCCGGGGTTGGCTCTGTTTTATGGCGGCATGACACGTTCCAAGAATGTTCTGGGAACCATCATGCACAGCTTCATCGCCCTGGCCGTGATGACGGTGGTGTGGGTCTTGTGGGGCTATTCCCTTTCCTTTGGAACCGATATCGGAGGACTCATCGGCGGGTTCGACTATCTGGGTCTGGCCGGGGTGGGCATGGACCCGAATCCGGAGATCGCCCCCAATCTTCCCCATTTCGCGTTCATGATCTTTCAATGCATGTTCGCCATCATCACCCCGGCGCTCATCAGCGGGGCCTTTGCCGAAAGGATGAAGTTTTCCGCTTTCCTGCTCTTCATTACCGCGTGGAGCACCCTGGTCTATGCTCCCCTCTGCCACTGGGTCTGGGGCGGCGGCTGGATGGGTGCCATGGGCGCCCTTGATTTCGCAGGCGGGGCGGTCGTCCACATGAGTTCTGCCAGCGCAGCCCTGGCCGTGGTCCTGGTTATCGGCAAGCGCAAGGGCTACGGGAAACGGTCCTTCATCCCCCACAATCTTCCCATGACCATCACAGGGGCGGCTATCCTGTGGTTCGGCTGGTTCGGCTTCAATGCCGGAAGCGCCCTGGCGGCCGACGGTCTGGCAGCCAGTGCCTTCGTGACCACCCAGATTGCGGCGGCTGCAGCCACATTGGGCTGGATATTCATGGAATGGAAACACAGCGGCAAACCGACAACCCTTGGCGCGGCCAGTGGAGCGGTTGCCGGACTGGTTGCCATCACCCCTGCGGCCGGATTCGTGGGCGTGATGCCGTCACTGATCATCGGTGCGGCAGCGGGTGTACTCTGTTTCTACGGGGTTCTGCTCAAGGGAAAACTGGGATATGATGATTCCCTGGACGTCGTGGGCATCCACGGTGTCGGCGGCATCTGGGGCGCCCTGGCCACGGGCCTTTTCGCCAGCACGGCCATCAATCCCGCCGGAGCCGACGGCCTGTTCTACGGCAATCCCGAACAATTGTGGATCCAATTCGTTTCCGTGGTGGCCACATGCGTGTTTTCCTTTGCGGTTTCCTATATACGGGCCAGGGTGATTGACAAAATGGTCGGCATCGGGGTGGCTCCGGACGAGGAAGAGATGGGATTGGATGTTGCCCAGCACAGCGAACATGGGTATCAATTGTAAGCAGCACCCGTTTCCCGCAGCAGGGGACGCTGCCCATAGCTGAACCGACAGCAGAGCAGCACTCCCCGACAAAAACGAAAATAAACGCAATTATCTCGGCAAGATCCGTAGGGGCGATTCACGAATCGCCCGTTTTCTCGAGCCCCGGGAGGCGAGAGAAAACAAACAGTGCGGCATAGATCGGGATACAGCGATAGCAGAGAGGATGCATTCATGAAAAAAATTGAGATCATCACCCGCCCGTTCAAGCTCGACGATGTCAAGGAGAAGCTCACCGAACACGGAGTCAGGGGCATGACCATCACCGAAGTCAGCGGCTTCGGCAGACAGCGGGGCCACAAGGAAGTCTACAGAGGCGCCGAATATCAGGTCGATTTCGTGTCCAAGATCAAGATCGACGTCATTGTGGACGACAGCCAGGTCGAAGAGATCATCGAAGCGGTCCAGGAAATCGCCAGAACCGGCAAGGTAGGCGACGGCAAGATCTTCGTCATCCCGGTGGACAACGCGGTCCGCATCAGAACCGGAGAACGCGGACCCGACGCCATCTGAGGATACATCACAAACCAGGCGCAAAAAAGCCCGGAAGACCATGAGGTTTTCCGGGCTTTTCTTTTTAAAATTTCGAGAGTTGCTGCATGCATTTCAATTT
>CAYWJL010000162.1:0-5392 GCA_964458145.1 uncultured Desulfovibrionales bacterium
ACACCGACGTCGACCGGGTCTGGACATCCACGCCGGTCTTGTCCCGGAGGTACCGTATATTCTTGTCCCTGGGTCCGAAGAGTTCCCGCGCGCCCTGAGCGTCCTCAAAATGAAGGGTGAAGGATGATTCCATGCGATGTGGTTGTGATAGTTGGTTTAATGAAGAAAAAAAGTACAACATGGGGTTTCCATGCCCGCCCAACCCCCTTACCCGCTTTGTGCCGACCCGTCCAATGGCTCAAATCACTACTGGCAAATGAAGATCAAATCCGATAGGTGGACTTTCGTTGTCACATAAACGAAACCAACTTGTCACAATCAAAACATTCGACATGGATCTGAAACTCTTTCTGACCACATTCCTGACCCTGTTTGCCGCTGAAATCGGCGACAAGACCCAGCTGGCCTGCATCTGCCTGGCCGCTAAAACGCACAAACCCTGGACCGTCTGGCTGGGAGCATCCGCGGCCCTGGTTCTTGTCAGCCTGCTCGGCGTGCTGCTGGCCCAGGTGATCACCCAATACGTCCCGGAAAACATCGTCAAGAAGGTGGCAGCAGCCATGTTCGTGGGCATCGGACTGCTCATGTTTGCGGATAAGGTCTAGTCCGTCCAACCCTACCGAGCACCATATAGAGGAAACTCCCCACATGGATATCTATGACATCTTTTTCTATCTCTCCCTGGGAGGAGGCTTTCTCATGGCCTTCAACCTCGGAGCCAACGATGTGGCAAACTCCATGGCCTCGGCCGTGGGTGCCAAAGCCATCTCGGTCAGACAGGCCGTGTTCATCGCCAGCATCCTCAATTTCATAGGAGCGGTCTTTCTCGGTTCCCATGTCACAGCCACGGTGAGCAAAGGTATCATCAATCCGGCTCAGATAGCCGATCCCAAACTGATCATGATAGGCATGTTTTCCGCCCTGCTTGCGGCAGGAATATGGGTGCTCATCGCCACATTGACGGCACTGCCGGTCTCATCCACCCATTCCATTGTCGGAGCCATCATGGGCTTCGGGCTCGTGGCCGGAGGTCCCGACGTGGTCAACTGGCTCAAGATGGGCGGAGTCGTGCTCTCGTGGATCATCTCTCCCTTTGCCGCCGCAGCCATCGCCTTCCTCATCTTCAGCCATATCCGGCGAACCATTTTTTTCAGTCGGCGATTCATCCATCAGGCCAAAAAATGGGGGCCCATATGGATGGGGTTCACCGTATCCCTGGTGGTCCTTTCCTTTATGTACAAAACACCGGTGGGCAAGGAAATGGCCCTGTCCCTTCCCGTCGCGCTGTCGTTTACGGCCCTCGTAGCTGCGGGCGTCTGGTTTCTGGGCAGACTCTTTGTGAAACGAATCGTATGTGACGAAGCCGAAGGAGCCGAAGGGGTCGAAAAGATCTTCCGCAAGCTCCAGGTTGGAACATCCTGCTATGTGGCCCTGTCTCAGGGGGCCAACGACGTGGCCAATGCCATCGGACCCGTGGCGGCCATCTATCTCATCGCCCGGGAGCACCAGTTGCTGGCCAAGGCCCAGGTTCCCATGCCGGTCCTCATTCTGGGGGGCTTCGGAATCGCTTTGGGGATCGCCGTGCTCGGACACAAAGTCATGGCCACGGTGGGCGACAAGATCACCCGACTGACCAATACCCGTGGGTTTGCCGTGGATTTCGGCGCAGCCAGCACCGTCCTGGCAGCCTCGAACATGGGCCTGCCTGTCTCAACGACCCATGCAACCGTTGGCGCCGTTGTCGGGGTGGGGCTGGCACGCGGATTCTCTGCCGTGGATTTCGGCGTCCTGGGGAAAATCCTCATCTACTGGCTGCTGACGGTTCCCATCGCTGCGTTCACATCGATCATCATTTTCCAGATCCTGCGATGGACGATTTATTGATACATTTTCAGATAGTACAACTATTTTAGAAATTTGAGAAATTCAAGGAGCATACCCCATGTCCCAGCTTCCCTTTTTCGGCCTACTGTCCCCGAAGTCCCCAATGGAAGGACTGGTCGAGCATTACGACAAGATTGCCGAGTGCACCCATGTCATCAATGAATCCCTGGAGTGCTACGTGTCCGGGGTCGGAGCCTGCCGTGAATTCACCGAGCTGACCCGGGAAATAGACGCCATCGAGGACCACGCCGACTCCATCAAGAGGAACATCCGCAATCACCTTCCCAGACGACTATTCATGTCCGTGGACAAGACATTGTTCCTGAACTACACAAAAAGTCAGGACAATATCCTGGATTCCGCCCAGGAAGCCCTGCAATGGCTCGGCATGCGGCAGGTAGCCATCCCCGAGGGAACGTTTCAGAAGATGCTCATCGATCTGCTCGAAGAGGTCAAAACCACAACGGAGCTTCTTGGACCGGCCCTGCGCGACACCATCGGATTCGTTCATGGTGAGACCATCGACAGAAACGCCATCAAGCTGAAATACCAGGCCGTCCGCAGACAGCACCACGACGCCCAGAAACTCAGCAGAAAACTGACCACGGCCATCTACAACTCGAACATGGACTTCAAGGATATCTACCAGCTCATCCATTTCGTGGATTGCCTGGTGAACATGAGTCATGACAGTGAGAATTGCGCGGATATTTTACGGACGATGATTGCGAGGTAAAAAAAGGATATAGGATCGAGGATATATGATATAGGATAGGATCGGAGACCGGAGACGGGAGGAGATCCAAGGTCCGAGCTCGGAGTTCCTTGTATCCTATATCCTATATCCTGTATCCTGTATCCTATATCCTATATCCTGTATCTTATATCCAATATCCGTCCTTTATCCCCTTATCCTCAACCGCTCTTCCAACGAGGCGTCCATGTCGACCAACAGACTTTCTTCCACCTGATCGACAAGAACCTGGCCCAGGGCGGCGCCCTTGATCTTGCGGACGTTCTTGACCCGGGCACACATGACCTGCGCCTTGGCTGCCTGTTTCTGCCAGCTGGCCAGGGCCGCGATCACTGCCGCCTGCTTCAGGCTGGTTCTGGGTACCTGCTGGGTGCTGTAATCCCGCTTCAGAATGACGTGGGCTCCTGGCCCATCCTGGGCATGGAACCAGTAATCCTGGGAGCCTGCCAATTGGCTGAGAAGCTGGTGGTTGGCCTTCTGGTTCCTCCCCCGTATGAGCAGAAAACCATCGCTGGTCCTGTAGAGATTGACCGCCAGTGACCGGTATTTCCCGGGAATTCCCGGAGCAGGAACGCCCACGGCATCCTTTCCCGGTTGCGCCCCTTTCCCGGCCATGCTCCCGGCTTGTTTCACCGTTTCCATCTCCCTCACAAGAACCTGCCTCCGGGCCTCGACAATGGGCAGCCCCCGTTCCCCCTTTCCGGCCTTGGCAAAGAACCGGGCCATGTTCTGACTCACGGTCAGCGAGGGATCGAGATCCAGACAGACTGGCTCTCCGGTTGGATCATCCACACAGACCTGAGCCTGCCTGGCCGAACCGTCCAATCGGTAGAGATTGGCCTGCAGCAATCGTCCATGTTCCTTGCCGGCGATCATTCTTTCGAGTTTGGCCCGGTCGCGCTCCAGCCGGCCCAGGGCCTTCTTGAGATGCTTGATCCGCCTGGTAACGAGGCGTTTCTGCTCCTTGTCCCCATTGACCATACCGGCAACGAGATACGATCCATAGGTCTCGGCCGCGGCCAGTGCGGTCTCAAATGACCTGCCGGCCTTGTGTTCATCGTTCCACAGGCTGAGCCGGGCCTTTTCCTTGTGGCCCAGGATCCAATAGGATTGTAAAGGGGTCCCCTTTTCCAGGCGCACGAGGAGATCCCGTCCCTCCTCCCTACCCATGTGCAGCAGGCGATGACGAACCGGTGGGGTTATCTGGGGATAGATCTCCCAGATACGCTCCTGGGAACCGATCTCGCCCACCTCCGGCCAGCGTGGCTCGGCTCCGAAAAGCGGATCGAGTTCGTTGACCACGGAAATACCCTTGCGAAGATCCAGGATCACGTACACGGCCGGGCGGCTGCCTATGTGCCATGCCATCCTGCGGGACGGCCAGTCCACGGCAACCTCGAGGATACGATGGGACCGGGTCCTCTTGCGCAGCCACATGACCTGCCCCGAAGGTTGCTGTTTGTTGTCCGGCTTGGTGGGAGACAGAAAAAAAAATCCCCGGGACGGGGATGCGTGAAGAATGAGATACCCGGGCGAACCCAGGTCGATGGTGAAGGTATGGGGGGCGGGATCGAAAATCTTTTCAATGCGCACACCGGTAATGCGTGCAGCAAGCTCCCTTGCGGCATACCGGAAAAAATTGGCTTCCATGCGTGTTCGCGGTCCTTGGTTCCTGACGGGGATGAGCAGACAGGGAGACAGATGGGGACACCTGCCTCCGAGCAAAATACGCAAAAGTACCTGAAAGGATGTTCGCCCTCATTGCAGGCCGGCCAACCGTAGGGGCACCCCTTGCGGGTGCCCTCAGGCGATGTCTCCGAGACCGTTTTTATCGCAACAAGGGCACCCGCAAGGGGTGCCCCTACGGTCCGTATGGTTTTGGTTCAATCGCCCCGCATCTTTTCTTCTTCTTCCTGCTTGCTCTTGCATTCGATGCACAGCGTGGTCACGGGGCGGGCCTTGAGACGGGCGGTGCCTATATCCTCACCGCACTCCTCGCAGACACCGAAGGTTCCGTCCTCGATACGCTGGAGGGCCTCTTCGATCTTCTTGATCAACTTGCGGTCCCGATCCCTGAGCCTGAGGGTGAAGGTCCGGTCGGACTCGGCCGAAGCCCGGTCCGCGGGATCGGCATAGGACTCGCGATTCTCGGACATATCCTCGAGGGTATCCTCGCCCTGCCGCAGGATCCCCTGGAGCATCTCATTGAGATGATTGCGGAAAAATTCAATATCTTTTGCATTCATGAGCTTGACCTCCCTTTGTGATAAACGCTGAATCGTTCAAACCGGGCGGGTATATCCCAAGACATGGAAAAAAGTAAAGCAGATGATCCTTGTAAGACAGAATACGCAAAAAACAACCCCAAAAGTCACGACAAACCCGTCACTTCCCGGGAAGGCGATGTCGTTGATGAGCCCGTCCGGATTCCTCGTTTTCCCTGCTAATGCGCGTGACTATACCCACCATTGCCTTCTGCGTCCACGCCCAATTTTAGGTTCATTCGCCATGTCGACTCCTGAAAAAAGGTGTCACTTTTCAAGCCGGTTTTTCGCTTTTTATCTCGTCATCCCGGCGCAGGCCGGGATCTTGACGGCCGGGATGATGACCTAACCGTCAGGGCGACGCCACTCCCACAAAGATCCCGGATCAAGTCCGGGATGACGGTTTTTGCGGTGTCCTTGTCTCCCGTGTCCTTCGTCTTTCAATCAACTCTTTTGCCGTATGGTATTCAAATTTTTCAGGCAATGACAA
>CAYWJL010000163.1:0-5392 GCA_964458145.1 uncultured Desulfovibrionales bacterium
AGGATAAAGAGGGCGAGGTTCATTGTGGGGTGAAGTTACCGGTTCATTTTTTTCTCGCGCAGAGGCGTAGAGACGCAGAGAAAGGCATTTTTGGGATTTTTACAGGTATCGAGAGTGACGGGTACGTTGCGGGAGGTTACCGTTACCACGAAGATCCGTAGGGGCGGACCTGTGTGTCCGCCCTTTTTTGTTGGGTCGACCGTCGAAGGCATGCACCGGCGTCAGATTTGGGCGGACACACAGGTCCGCCCCTACGATTTCAACATTTCATTCCTCTGCGCGAGACCGTCTTGTATCAGTTTTTATAAATGTCTCCGAAATTGTACATGGACTCGAGCATGGGATTATACACATACCCTTTGACCCCGGCGCGCATGGGAACCACCGTCTGTCTCTGATAAAGAAATATGTACGGCGCCTCCTCCATGATGATCTTCTGTGCCTGGTGGTAGAGGCTGGTCCGTTCCTCCTGGTCGCTGATCATGGCGGCCTTGCGGATGAGGGTGTCGACCTGGTCGTTCTTGTAGAAGCTTCGGTTGCCGGGCAGACCCCAGAGTTCGGAATCGAACCAGAAGTTCATGAACATGAACGGATCGGCGAAATCCGGGCTCCAGGCTCCCAGGCAGAGCTGGAAGTCGCCCCGGTCCACCTTGTCGCGCAGGGTGGGGTTGGACATCATTTCCAGTTTGAGATCGATGCCGATGTCGGCAAGATTGCTCTGCAGGATGGTGGCGATCTGAGGCCAGGAGGCCTTGCGCTCGGAATAGATGAGGGTGAGGGTGAGTCCGTTGGAGAAACCGGCTTCTTTCAGGAGTTCCCGTGCCTTGGCCGGGTCGCGGTGGTACTGGAAGCACTCCGGATCATGTCCCCACATGCCTGCAGGGACCGGGCCGCGCATCTGTACGCCGTAGCCCTGCAGAATATAGTCGATGATCCCCTGATAATCCACGGCATAGTTCAGGGCCTGACGGACCACGGGATTGTTCAGCGGGGCCTTCTGGTTGTTCAGATAGACGTATTCCACATACTGGGCCGGATAGACATTGACCTCGATGGCGGGATTGTCTTTCAGGGCGGGAAGCTGGTCGATGAGGATGTTTTCGGCGATATCGATGTCCCCCCGTTCCAGGGCCATGCGCCGGTCAGCTGATTCGCGCATGAACCGGATGATCGCCTTTTTGATTGCGGGTCCGCCGTCTTTGGGGCTTGTTTTTGCCTCGAGTACGCAATGCTGTCCTCTGTTCCAGGTGGTCAGCCGGTAGGGACCGCTGCCGTCGGTGTGGCTCGCCAGCCATCCCTGGGCCAGATCATCGCCCGTTGCATGGGACATGACCGCAGGGTTGACGATGGATGCCCCGTTGGTGGCCAGGGTCTGTAAAAAGGGACCGTAGGGATTCTTGAGAATGATTTTCACGGTCAGGGGATCCACGACCTCGATGCGATCGATGGCGTTGATGTTTCCGGCCGGCCCCTTACCCACGGCCAGGGTGCGATCCAGGGAAAATTTCACCGCCTTCGCGTCCACGGGCGTGCCGTCGTCAAATGTCTTGCCCGGTTTGAGCTGGAAGACCCAGGTCTTTCCATCTTCGCTCACGTCCCAGGATGTGGCGCGCATGGGCTCCACCTCGGTGAGCCCCTGGCCGTCCTGGGTCCTGTACTGAACCAGCCGTTCGTAGCAGGGATAGATTTCCCGCCAGTCATAATTGTCGCTGGAAACGGCCGGGTCCAGGGTGTGGATATCCGAGGACACCCCGATCACAAGGACATCCTTGGGAATGGCCCATGCACTGAAAGGGATGCTCAAACAACAGACGACCACTGCCACGAGCAGCAAACGCTTGTTCACGGTCTCCTCCGGGGTTGCGGGAAAGGGAGAAAAAATGATTGAATCATATAGCCGATTCATGGGGTTGCGGTCAAATGGGGGGCGCACTCTATTCATACATGGGCCGGTATTCCATGAGCCGAATCCATCCCTTCACCAGCCTGTAGACATACCAGACGGTCACCGCAAACCCCATGAGCACGCCAAGGCCCATGAAGACGACCAGCGGGGCGGACACACAGCTCCACAGCAGACCGAACCAGAATGTCCGTATCTGCCAGCGGTAATGGCTGGAGAGGATCGGGTCTTCCCGTGCGTCGTCGCGTTTGATGTAATCCACGACAATGGCCACGATGGCCGTGACCCCGGCGAGAAAGACCAGGCCGTACATGATGTAGCAGAACTGGAGAATCTTTTTCTGGGCTGTCGGGTCGAACCTGGGCGTTACCGGGAACGGTCGTCTGGGCATGCGTCGCTCCTTGTATATAGATGTATTGGAGGTATCCCGCTACAATGTTTGGATTGCGGGGTAAAGCGTGAGACGGTTGGTGTTATTTCGAGCATACGAAAAATATAGGTCTTCCGGTTGACCACTTGATACATTTGTGGGAACAAAGACATACTTTTTGCCTGAAACGCGAGCTCCCTCCCAGGGGGTGACCTTTCCGGTTGAAAGGTGGTTGTGTGCGACCCGGTTCTGACGTTCGGATCGGTGACACGTGGTCAAACATCGAGAACATACTTTATCCGCGCGACCTGACATCTTTCTCGGCCACGCACAAGGAGGACCTCTGATGATTAAAAAAGAAATAGTCGTAAATGGAATTCCCCGCAAACTCTATGTCAATGCCAAGGATTCCCTGGCCAAGGTGCTTCGTAATCAGTTGTGCCTTCTCGGACTCAAACTGGGTTGTGAAAGCGGTCAGTGCGGAGCGTGCAGTGTCATCATGGACGGCAAGGTGGTTCGTTCGTGTATCACCAAGATGAGCCGGGTCAAGGACGGGGCGAACATCGTCACTGTCGAGGGCATCGGCAGCGCCGAACATCTCCATCCGGTCCAGCTTGCCTGGATGGTGCATGGCGGCGCTCAGTGCGGCTTCTGCACATCAGGATTCATCGTTTCGGCCAAGGCTCTGCTGGACGAAAACGACAATCCCTCCCGTCAGGACGTGCGTGACTGGTTTCAGAAACACCACAACGTCTGCCGGTGCACCGGGTACAAACCCCTGGTGGATGCGGTCATGGACGCTGCCAAGGTCATTCGGGGCGAGATGACCAGGGAAGAACTGACCTACAAGATTCCCGAAGACGGCAAGGTATGGGGCACGTCCATCCCCCGTCCCAGCGCTTTGCCCAAGGTCACGGGTACCTGGAATTTCGGTGCGGACATCGGTCTGTCCCTGCCCGACGGAACCCTGCAGCTGGCCCTGGTTCAGGCCAAGGTTTCCCATGCGGAAATCCTGTCCATCGACACGAGCGCTGCCGAGGCCATGGAAGGTGTTGTCAAGGTCATCACTCACAAGGACATCAAGGGCAAGAACCGCATCAACGGTCTGGCCTTTCCCGAGAACAAGGGGGATGGATTCGACCGGCCCATCCTGTGTGATGACAAAGTGTTCCAGTTCGGTGACGCCATCGCCATCGTGTGCGCCGACACCGAGGAACAGGCAAAGGCCGCTGCCGACGCCGTGAAGGTGGAACTCAAGCCCCTGCCCGAGTACATGAGTGCTCCCGAAGCCATGGCAGAGGATGCCATGGAGATCCATCCGGGTACGCCCAATGTCTATTATGTCACCAAGGTGGTCAAAGGCGAAGAGACCGCTCCCATCTTCGACAAGGCCGATGTCATGGTCGAGGATAACTTTTATGTGGGTCGTCAGCCCCACATGCCCATCGAGCCGGATGTCGGATTCGCCTACACCAATGATGAGGGCAAGGTGGTCGTTCATTCCAAATCCATCGCCATCCATGCCCACCAGTTCATGATTGCCGAGGGGCTGGGTATCGATGCGGACAAACTCATCCTGGTTCAGAACAACGCCGGCGGTACCTTCGGCTACAAGTTCAGCCCCACCAACGAAGGGCTTCTGGGTGCCGCGGCCATGGCCACGGGCCGTCCCGTCTTTCTGAAATACTCCTACTACCAGCAGATGACCTATACGGGTAAACGTTCTCCCTTCTTCACCAACCTGCGCATGGCCGCCGACAAGGAAGGCAAGATCCTGGCACTGGAAAGCGACTGGACCGTGGATCATGGCCCCTATTCCGAATTCGGCGATCTGCTGACCCTGCGCGGTTCCCAGTTCATCGGTGCGGGGTACGGCATCGCCAACATCAGGGGCGAAGGTCGCACCGTCTGCACCAACCACGCCTGGGGTTCGGCTTTCCGTGGATACGGTGCTCCCGAAGTGGAATTCCCCTGGGAAGTTCTCATGGACGAAATGGCCGAGAAGCTGGGCATGGATCCCCTGGAATTCAGGTTCAAGAATGTCTACAGGGAAGGCGATACCTCCCCCACGGGTCAGGCTCCCGAGGTGTACAGCCTGCCCGAGATGATCGATATCCTGCGGCCCAAGTATCAGGAAGCCCTGAAAAAGGCCGAAGCCGAGTCCACCGACGAGATCAAGCGCGGTGTGGGCGTGTCCGTTGGTGTGTACGGTTGCGGCCTCGACGGCCCGGATTCCTCCGAGGCCTGGATCGAACTCACGGGCGAAGGAAAAGTCCTGCTGGGCGACTCCTGGGAAGACCACGGCCAGGGTGCCGATATCGGTGCGCTGGGCTCGGCCCATGAGGCATTGCGTCCTCTGGGTATCGCCTTTGAGAATATCGACCGGGTGTCCTGCGACATGAGCGTCACTCCCAACAGCGGTCCTGCAGGAGGTTCCCGATCCCAGGTGATGACCGGTAACGCCATCCGCGTGGCCTGCGAAAATCTGATCAAGGGGATGACCAAGGAAGACGGTTCCTTCAGAACCTTTGATGAGATGAAGGCCGAAGGCTTGCCTCTGCGCTATGAAGGCAAATGGGTCGCCCCCTGCAAGGCCTGTGACGAGAACAGCCAGGGCAGCCCCTTCTGCTGCTATATGTACGGGTTGTTCATGTCCGAGGTTGCCGTGGATACGGCAACGGGCAAGACAACCGTGGAAAAGATGACCATGGTGGCCGACATCGGCAAGATCAACAACAAGCTCGTTGTGGACGGCCAGCTCTACGGCGGCATCGCCCAGGGCGTTGGTCTGGCTTTGAGCGAGGATTATGAGGACATCAAGAAGCACTCCACCATGAAGGGTGCGGGTATCCCCGAAATCAAGGACATTCCCGACGACATCGAACTCATCTATGTGGAGACCCCCAGACCCGACGGCCCGTTCGGCGCATCCGGAACCGGCGAACTGCCTCTGGCCTCGCCCCACGCAGCCATCATCAACGCCATCTACAATGCCTGCGGCGTCCGCATCACCCACCTTCCCGCCCGGCCTGAAAAGGTGCTGGAGGGGTTGCAGGGTAAATAGTAAATAAAAACGCAAAATACCACAGATATGAAAGCAGTTTTATGTGGTTAGCTGA
>CAYWJL010000164.1:0-5363 GCA_964458145.1 uncultured Desulfovibrionales bacterium
GCTCACCAAAGCCGTCCAAGACATTTATCACGTGGATCCCAGGCCCCAGGGCATCGGCGGCGGTACCGTGGCCGCCTTTCTTCGTCGCAAGGGATATGACGCCGTTGTCTGGAGCACCCTCATGAATTTTGCCCACCAGCCCAACGAGCAGGCCTCCATCACCAACACCATCAAGGACGCCCAGGTCATGGCCTGTCTGCTCCTGTAGATCCATGAAATCCTTTCCCCCAGAAACGTTCGACCTCATTGTCGTAGGTGCCGGCCATGCCGGGTGTGAAGCGGCCATGGCCGCCTCGCGGCTCGGCCTTGTCACCCTGCTGGTGACCAACAATATCGACCGCATACGCCACCTTTCCTGCAACCCGGCTATCGGCGGCCTGGCCAAGGGTCATATGGTCAAGGAAATGGACGCCCTCGGCTCCATGATGGGAATCTGGGCGGATCAGGCCGGCATCCAGTTCAGGATTCTGAATACCCGCAAAGGGCCGGCCGTCCGTGCCACCCGGGCCCAGATGGACCGGGATACCTACATGCAGGTCGTGAAAAAAGACGTCTTTGCAACGGACAATCTCTACGTGCGTCAGGCCATGGCCGAAAAAATCCTGGTGCGCGACGGCAAGATCCGGGGAATCGAAACCCTTATCGGCGAAACCATCCTGGCCCGCAAGGTTCTTCTGACAACCGGCACCTTCATGCAGGGGCTCATCCACATCGGGTTGTCCCATTACCCCGGCGGACGATTCGGCGACCCTGCCAGCCAGGGGCTTTCAGCCTCTTTGCGCAAAGCAGGGCTTGAGCTCGGACGCCTCAAGACCGGTACGGTTCCCCGCCTGCTCAAGGAAAGCATCGACACTTCTTCCCTGGAGAGCCAGCATGGTGACGAACCCTCGCCCCGATTCAGCTTCCATTACAGGAACGAACGACTCCCCCAGCTGCCCTGCCATGTGACCTACACCAATGCGCGAACCCACGAGGCCATCCGCAAAGGATTCGATCGCTCCCCCCTTTTCCAGGGGGTGATCAAAGGGACCGGTGCGCGATATTGCCCGTCCATCGAGGACAAGGTCGCCCGGTTCCCGGAAAAGGATCGCCATCAGATTTTCATCGAGCCCGAAGGTGTGGACAATCCCGAGGTCTATCCCAACGGCATCCCCACCAGCCTCCCTCTGGACATCCAGAAGGAGATGCTCGCCACCATTCCCGGACTTGAAAAGGCGATCATCGTCAGGCCCGGATACGCCATCGAGTACGATTTCATCCCGCCGACCCAGCTCAAACCGACCTTTGAGACCAAGCAGGTCAGCGGACTGTACCTGGCCGGTCAGATAAACGGCACCTCCGGGTACGAAGAAGCTGCCGCCCAAGGATTGTGGGCAGCCATCAACGCCTTTTGTTCCCTGAAGGGGCACCCTCCGTTCCTGCTCTCCCGAGACCAGGCCTACATGGCCGTGCTGGCCGACGACCTGGTGACCAAGGGTACCAGGGAACCCTACCGCATGTTCACCTCCCGGGCCGAACACCGGCTCCTCCTGCGCGAGGACAACGCCGATCTCCGGCTGACCCCCCTGGGAAGGGATCTGGGATTGGTCTCGGATGCTCAGTGGAAGATTTTTTCCCGGAAGCAAAGAGCCATCGAGACGATACTGCACGGCCTTTCCACCATTCGCATCAGACCGGATGCGGCCACCCGGGATACCCTGCAGGCCATAGGTGCCGTACCTCCCAAAAAAACCGTTTTTCTCAAAGACATCCTCAGACAACCGGCGCTGACCGCATCCGCCCTGGAACCCTTCTGGCCCGAACTGGCCACATTTCCGGCCGATGCCCTGGAAGAAGCGGAAATCGAATGCAAGTATCAGGGGTATCTGGTGCGCCAAAAGGAATTGGTCGAGCGCACCGGACGTATGGAAAAAGTCCTCATCCCGCAGGCAATGACCTACACCGACATCCCCGGGCTCTCCAGGGAAGTCGTGGAAAAGCTCACCTCCATTGCCCCGCGAACCCTGGGCCAGGCCGGACGGATCTCCGGTGTGACCCCGGCGGCCATATCATGCCTGGAGATCCATCTCAAAAAACTGGGAGTCATTTAACCAATTCTGAATTTTAGAAATTTTAGAGATTTTAGTATCGTGCACATGATTTTTGCCCTGCCTTCTTGCACCACAGCCCACCATGCCCACATCCTTTGTCACCCGACTTGGAAGTCGCTTTCTCGAAAGCACCCGCATGTGGTTGGTCATCGCCACCATCATGCAGCACAGCCTGCGTTCGCTCTTCCGACTGGAATTCCTGAACCAGGCAATCTTCCGGGTCACTGTCAGGCAGCTCTATTTCACGGCCTTCCAGGCCATCCCCATAGTCTGTATCACCGCACTGCTCATAGGTTCCGTGGCCGTGGACCATCTGCTCAATGTCCTGACCAGTCTCAATGCCTACGATCAGATCGGATCGTATCTCATCAAATCCATCACCCACGAAATCGCGCCCCTCATCTGCACCATCGTTCTGCTCCTTCGATCGGGCTCGGCCGTGCTTTCCGAGATGGCCCTCATGAAGATCAACCGGGAGATGGATACCCTTTCCATGCTCGGCATTCCCCTGGAGCAGTACCTGTATCTGCCGCGCATCCTGGCCTTTGCCTTGGGGGGACCGTGTCTGACGGTCATCTTCTCCCTGGTGGCCCTGCTCGGCGGCTATTTCACCCTGGGCTATTTTCACGACATCACCTTTGACAATTATATCGAACAGCTCCTGGAGGCCGTGAACCTGCAGAGTCTTATCCCCCTGGTTCTCAAACCCTTCTTCATGGGGCTGGCCGTGGTACTCATTGCCATTGAAAAGGGAATCACCGTGCGCAACGCCTTTACCGAGGTTCCCATAAAACTCATCCGGGGCATGATGCACACGGCCGGATGCATCATCATCATTGAAATCGCGTTCAATCTGCTTTAACCTACCCGTCATGGCCATCGGCAACTATCACTCCCTGCTGAGCGAGCAGCATCCGCGACTTCTGATCGTCGGGCACAGCGAAGGTCACATCAGCGAACTGGTGACCATGTTCGTCCAGTCCCGGGGACGCATAGGCGTCATTGGCGACGAATTCCCCTTTCTTTCCAACCTGAACGTCATGGAAAACATCGTCCTCGGGAGCATGTACCAGCACAACATCTCCATGGAAAAGGCGTACGAACCTCTGCTCGAGCACATCCGGGCTCTGGAACTTGAAAAATGGATGAACCAGCGCAAGGAGCTGGTCGATGCACGCACCATGGTCCTGTGTCAGCTCCTGCGCTGCATCTCCTGCGGGAACACCACCATGCTGCTCCCGTCGCCGGAAGTGAGCAGGGCCGAAACCGTCATCAGCGCGGTGGAAACGATCCGTTTGTCTCCGGCCGTATGGATTGCCTGCAGCGAAAAAAACGCCGTGGCCTATGACAAATTCGGATTTTCAACCTTTCATCTCGAGAGCTAGCCAATGCCCGTGGAATTCAAGACCATGGAATTTCGGGTGGGACTCTTCCTGCTCGTCGTCATCGTGGCGATGGTCGGCGTTATCGTCTATGTCGGCGTGAAAAAGGATCTTTTTGCCGATCGCGTCACCTACTACGTTGTCAGCAAAACCGGGGACAACATCGAACGGGGCATTCCGGTCCGCCTGTCCGGATTCAAGATAGGCAACGTGGAAAAGGTCCATCTGGACAGTATCGGCTATATCAAGGCCGAGCTGGAAATACTGGCCAAGTACCAGAAGTGGTTCCGCCAGGACTCCAGAATCATCCTGGATCAGGAGGGGATCATCGGTAACTCCTATTTCAAGCTCATCCCGGGCAGCGATACCAGCCCCCTTCTCAAAGAAGATGCAACCATGACCCTCTCCAAGGTTGCGGGGCTCAGTGAACTCATCCAGGAGGCAGAGCCCGTCATCCAGAACCTCAAGGAAATCGTGGCCAACATCAGGGATATCACCGGCAGTTTCATCGACAAGGACGGTCATGTCCAATCCATCCTGGCCAATGCCGAGGAGATCACCGATATCGTGCTCAACAACCGGGGGCTCCTGTATTATCTGACCCAGGACCCGCGACCGGTGGAGAAAATGGACTCCATCCTCGCCAGGACCGATCATGCGGTGCAAAGTATCGATCTCCTCGTCCAGAACGCCACGACCCGCGTGGATGACCTGCAACCCATTCAGGACGAATTGGTGCTTATCCTCCAGGAAAGCCGGGACTTCATCGAGGGCCTCGAATCATTGCGTGCAGAACTCGACCCGACTCTGGCCAACATCGAGGCCATAAGCGCCGACGTCAAGAACGCCACCACGGATCTTGTGGGCTTACGCCGTCAGGGGGAATACACCATCCGACTCGGTACGGAACTTCTCCAGCGACTCAAGGAGACCTGGCCCTTTGCCCGCAAGGACGTCATGACAACCCCGGCCTATCCGGCCCCCTGACCAGATTTTCACCGGAGCACGCATGTTTTTGGACACAAAACCCCATCCCTGTAGCATGATCCCCGTGATCTGCATCCTGCTCATGGCCACCCTGCTCCATGGATGCAGCCTGGGCGGAGGCAAAAAAAGCCCCTAGCCCAGACCGGCAGCCCTCTCCCAAGTCCCTGCGCTGCGTCAGGATTTTGTCCAGGAGTTTCTCCAGGGCAGATGGACCACGGCCAGATCCCTGTTCGTCCAGACCCGGGAAAATCTCCTGCGTCAGGATGACTTCTGTTCCGTGGCCCGCATGTATGTCCTGGCCTACAGACTCCATGCCTACCTCGGGGTCGAATATCCCCAACTTCTTGACAAAGCCGTTGATTTCTCCCAGCAGGGACTCACTTGCACCGGTGTACTCGGTGACCGCGAGACCCTCCTGTCCGGCACGGAAGACAGACGGCTCGAGGCCCTGATCAAAGGATCCCGCTGGCAAGCCCTTCACACCCGTCTCAACCGGCTGGACGACCCGCTCTTTGTTTCGGTGTACGCCCGCAAGGCAGCGACAAGGGCAGGCTCATCCAGCGACAACGAGGACCACACCTGGGCACTGGCCTTCATCCAACAGGCCCACGCCGTTGACAGCAGTCGGGGGTGGGTCCTTTTTCTGGTTCAGGACTGGAAACTGCAGCTTGAGCTCGAAACCGATCCGGTGCGCCAACGCTTCATCAACAAACGGATCGACACCCTCCTTGGTCTCGTCACCCCGTGCACCCAACCCCTCACAGGGTCCTGATCATCATGCTCATTCAGGTACAGTCATCCATCTTTTCGGGACAGTTCAAGGACTCCTTTGCCTCCACCGGCATGAGTCCGGAACTCTTGACCGTCCTCATATGGGTTCTTGCAATTGCCGGCAGCATTCTCT
>CAYWJL010000165.1:0-5332 GCA_964458145.1 uncultured Desulfovibrionales bacterium
ATCGTATGTACCGGGATGCTCTGATGCAGGAAAGGCTGGTCCTTGCCTCCCCGTTCGATCCCCGGGCCGGGTTCAACGTGGGCAATGCCATGGCCCGCAACAAGTTCATCTACGGGCTGTCCGATGCGGCTCTTGTGGTCAATGCGGAATTCAAGAAAGGGGGGACCTGGAGCGGAGCGCAGGAGCAGTTGAAACGATATCGTTTCGTTCCCGTGTATGTTCGAGAAAATGCTTTGGACAATCCGGGATTGGCGGGTTTACTCGATCTTGGGGCCATCCAATGGCCGTCACCAAAGGATTCCACAGGCTTTGAAGCGGTTTTTGCCGAGCGTCCTGCTTCGTCCCCTCGAGGCGAATATCAGCGGGAGCTGCCTCTTGAGCGGATGGCAGGGTTCGCCGAAGAACAGGGTGGGATCGCCGCACACGAATGTCCCCGATCAGGTACTGAACAGTCCGGCAACCAGGTGGGCGGAGAAGAAGGGGGTAAGGAACATTCCGGTCTGGTGGGAGATGATGGTTCAGGGCAGCCGCCAACAGAAGCTTCCGGACTGATGAAGCCTGCGGATGTTTTGCTCGAGGCAGTCGGTAAGATTCTCGTCGACAGGTTCGATGCGTTTTTCAACGCCGGGGATGTTGCTGAATGCCTCGATGTTTCTTCCAGACAGGCCGGTACATGGCTCAATGCTCTTGCGGATCGGGGGGTCTTGATCAAGGAGAAACGACCTGTGCGGTACAGGGTATGTTCGTGAATTGCAGTATATCCCGGTCTATGGGATAATGTTTGTTTGCTCTCGCCTCCCGGGGCTCGATCAAACGGGGCACGGCACGCCGTGCCCCTACGGGGATAGAGAACGGGAACAAGTAGAGACATTATCTGTTTTTTTGCAGGTATGGGCATTGTGCACGAGAATTGTGCGTTATCCATCAAACATGGTCATTTTTGCGACATTCTTGACACTTTTTGGGGCATGACCTAGTCGTTCAGTTTTTGAAATTTGATCCGGAAAGATGGAGTACACACCTCATGATATGATCCGGATATCTATCTTTCTGTGTTGAAGGGATTTCCGACGATACCATTCGGGAATCCTTATTCTTTACACCTCAACTTGCAATCGTGAGTTCATCCATGCTGACATATCGTGATCTCGTAGATAAAAAGGTGGCCGTGGCCGTTATCGGGCTGGGCTATGTTGGTTTGCCTCTTGCCGTGGCATTTGCCGAGCATTTTGATGTCATCGGCTTTGATATCAACCAGGGCCGGGTTGCCGAGCTCGAGGCCGGGAACGACCGGACTTTGGAGGTTGATAACGAACGTTTGCAAGAGGCGGACATGGTGTTCAGCTCTGATCCCGCTGACATCGAGCGGGCAAAGGTCATTGTTGTGGCCGTGCCCACGCCCATTGACAAGAATCGGCGGCCCGATCTTACGCCTGTGGTTGGTGCCTCCACCCTGGTGGGAAAGCATCTGACCAAGGGGAGCATTGTTGTGTATGAGTCCACGGTGTATCCCGGGGTGACCGATGACGTGTGCGGGCCGATTCTGGAAAAGGAATCCGGGCTGGTGTGCGGTGAGGACTTTTTTCTCGGGTATTCCCCGGAACGGATCAATCCCGGGGACAAGGTGCATACCCTGCAGACCATCACCAAGATCGTGGCCGGGCAGACGCCTGAAGTGGCCGATCTTCTCGGAGAATTCTACGAAACCGTGGTGACGGCGGGAACCCACCGGGCATCCTCCATCAAGGTGGCAGAAGCGGCAAAGGTCATCGAGAACACCCAGCGGGATCTGAATATCGCCCTTATGAACGAACTTTCCCATATCTTCGCCATGATGGGAATCGATACTCTCGAGGTTCTGGAAGCCGCCGGGACAAAATGGAATTTTCTTCCTTTCAGGCCGGGGCTCGTGGGCGGGCATTGCATCGGAGTCGATCCCTATTACCTGACCTTCAAGGCCGAGGAACTCGGGTATCATCCCCAGGTGATTTTGTCCGGTCGGCGGATCAACGATTCCATGGGTTCCTACGTCGCCCAGACCATGGTCAAGAAGATGATCCGTCGCGCCTGCACCATCAAGGGAGCCCGGGTCGGGGTTCTGGGGTTGACCTTCAAGGAAAACTGCCCTGATCTCAGAAACACCCGGGTTACGGATATTATCGCCGAACTCAAGGAATTCGGGTGCGAAGTGCTGGTTCACGATCCCTATGCCGATAACGCCGAGGCCAATCGCGAATACGGCATCGAGCTGCAGAGCATGGAGAACATCAAGGATCTGGACGGCTTGATCATTGCCGTGGCCCACGACGCGTTCATGGAGTACGGGCTTCAGGATATCCGGGCCATGTTTCGCGATTGCAGCAAAATCGTGGTGGCTGATATCAAGGGGATTCTGAATCGTACCCTGGCTGAAGAACAGGGGATCGGGGTGTGGCGGTTGTAAACATCTCTGCAAAAATATCTCCAACAACATTACCCATAATTTCGTTCGGGCGATTCATCAAGAATCGCCCTTTTTTGCATCCTGCCCCTACGGATCAATGGTACATGGTTGTTTGGACTGTGATCCTGCACATGGATTGCTGATAAAGGATCAATGCAATGGGCAGATGACTTTTGGTCGTCTGCCCTTTTTTATGGGGAAATCGTTTGTGGCCGGGCAGGTGTTCCTGTTTGCGTGTCATTGCGATTGGAGATAGAAACCGAGGTTCACATGCTGTTCACATCCTCCCACAACCGGAAACGGACCATGATCCACGATAACGTACTCCAGACCCTTGGCCAGACTCCGCTCATTCGCATCAACCGCCTCAATCCCAATCCGGCCGTGACCATTGCCGGGAAGATGGAGGTCACCAATCCCGGCGGTTCCATCAAGGATCGTGTGGCTCTGGCCATGATCGAGGATGCTGAAAAGCAAGGCATCCTGACAAAGGACAAGATCATCATCGAACCGACATCCGGGAACACGGGCATCGGGTTGGCCATGGTCTGTGCGGTCAAGGGATACCGGCTCATGCTGCTCATGCCGGAATCGGCCTCGGAGGAACGCAAAAAGATTCTGCGGGCCTATGGTGCGGATATTCATCTGACCCCCGGGCATCTGGCAACGGACGGGGCCATCGAGGAGGCCTATCGCCTGGCCCGGGAGGAGCCGGATACCTACGTGCTCATGGATCAGTACAACAATCCCGCATGCATCGAGGCTCATTACCGGGGAACCGGGCAGGAGATCTGGGATCAGACAGAGGGGAAGGTCACCCATGTGGTCGTGTGTCTGGGAACTTCCGGCACGGCCATGGGCATCTGCAAGCGGCTCAGGGAGCTCAACCCGAAGGTCAATGTCATTGCGGTGGAACCCTATGCCGGACATCGCATCCAGGGACTCAAAAATATGCAGGAGTCCTATCCCCCCGGCATCTATGACAAGCATGTTCCTGATCGGATCATCCATGTGGACGATGAGGACGCCTTTGACATGTGCCGGGATCTGGCCCGCAAGGAAGGGATCTTTGCCGGAATGAGCAGTGGGGCTGCCATGGCAGGGGCCGCACAGATCGCACGGCAATTGGAAACAGGGCTCATCGTGTGCATCCTGCCCGATGGCGGGGACCGGTATCTGTCCACGACCCTGTTCACGCCCCCGGCCAAGAAGGGGATCGGGCTGTTGGATACCCGGACCCAGTCTCTGGTCTATCCGGCGGCTTCCACCAAAACCGTCGGCATGTTCACCTTTGGACCGAGCCTGGAGCGGGTCAGCGAGCTCGAGCCCTGGCGGCGGGTCATTCTGCTGGATGTCGTCCGCAGGTATATGGCTGCCAAGGGAGCGCGTGCCAGGGCCGTTGTCGGGATTGCCGATTACGATGACCGGACCGTTCTCGGGGCCAGAGAGTCGCGTGTTTCCCGTGAGGCGTTCAGCCGAGTGCGCATGGATGCGGTCCGCGACCAGGCACGGCTGCTCGGGGTTGGAGAAGAGACCGTGTTCGAACCGGCGGGCAGCCATGTTGAGACCATGGTCGGTCTGTGCGAGAAACTGCTGGAAAAGGGACTTGCCTATGAAAAGCTCAGGTCGGTCTATTTCGATATCATGCGCGCCAAGGATTACGGGGACTGGAGTTGCATCGACCTGAACAAGCTGAGCCTCGGCAAGACCGTGGACCTCACGGATTACGTCAAGGAAAACCCGCGTGATTTTACCCTGCTCAAACGGGCCACCCTGCAGGACCTCAAGGAAGGCACCTGCCTCAAGACCCGGTGGGGCAATGTCCGCCCGTCCTGGTACCTGCAGATGGCAGGCATCGGGGCCGATCTGCTCGACGATATCGGGGTGTGTCTGGCAGGCACCAACCAGGTTTTTCCCCACCTGGAAAATCTGCGTTCCATCTGGGCGGTGCAGCGCAAGGCCGGAGTTCAGGCGTGGATGGTCTCGCACCCCGTGGACCGCAAGTCCGACGAGTTCTCATTGTGCGATGTGGAGGAGTGTCTCGCTCTTGGGATCTCCCCGCGAGCGATCAGGATGTGGTTGCTTTCGTCGTCCTACCACAAGCCTCTGGCAGCATCCCGGGATAACCTGATCATGTGGCAGCGCAATTGGAGCCATGTCCAGGATCTGATCGTCACGCTTTTTTCGGGTGTTTTTGTGGAAGACGGAGGCATCGGCCAGAAGGTCGAACAGGGCCTCTTTGATCTCAAGCAGGGATTCGGAGATGCCTTTGACGCAGATCTCGGCCTCCACCACTTCTGGCCGGAATTGCTCAAATTCTGCAAAACCATCCATCATCTGCATGCAGCCGGCAACCTGAATCATGCCGGAGCCATGGCCTGCAAAAACCAGTTGGAATCCATGGACAAGGTGCTGCGGATCGTGGACAAAAGCATGATCCCACTGGCAGAAGTCGCTTACAGTGACGAGATCCGTGAATTGATCGGTGAGAGGGAAAAGGCGCGCAAGAACAGGGATTTCAAGGCAGCGGACGCCCTCCGCGCCCAGATCGCGGAGGCCGGATACCGCATCGTAGACGCGAAGGAAGGGGTGAGGCTGTACAGGCGGGATACATGATGACCCCGTAGGGGCAGATTCCATATCTGCCCTTCAGGGCGATAGGATGCCCAAAAGGCGGGAGGCAGAAAAAATCATCCCCCGCATCCGTGTGCGTCCGTGCCCGTCCGTGTCCGTCCACCAGCAGACCAACCACAGTGGACGGGCAGCCACGGGGGGCAGCCCCTACGAGACCAACAACCGTTAAAAATCCCCCGATGATCAATCCCGCATATAATCAAACCCATCCACCCCGCACACATTCTTGAGAAGATCAAGAATCTTCCGGCACCT
>CAYWJL010000166.1:0-1103 GCA_964458145.1 uncultured Desulfovibrionales bacterium
AAATCCCTGGAGATCCCGGATCAAGTCCGGGATGACGTGTCTGTCACTCTTCACTCGTCACTCGTTATTCCCTACTCCTCGGGCAATCCGATCGCTCTCTCCATCCGGGCCAGGGTCTGTTCCCTGCCCAGGGCTTCCATGGTTTCAAACAGACCCGGGCTGACGGTCTTGCCGGTGAGGGCCACGCGGATGGGCTGGGCGATGGCCTTGAATTTGATCTCCTTTTCTTCGAGATAGGCTGCGGCCACCTCTTCCATGGATTTCTGATCAAAGGCGGGCAGGTCTGCGAACCGGGTCTTGAGGTTGGCCAGGTGCTCCCGGTGTTCGGGCTTGAGGAACTTTCTGACCGCCTTGGGATCATATTCGATGGCCTCGGCATCCAGGATGAAAAACAGTGCCTGGTCGGCCATTTCCTGCATGGTCTTGGCTCGGGGCTGGTACAGGGGAACGATGGCTTTGAGATATGCCTTGTCCAGATCGGTATGACCCATTTTGTCGAAGTGCCAGGCCAGGATCTCGGCCAGGCGGTCGGTATCGGCTTCCTTGATGTAATGGGCGTTCAGCCAGTTGAGTTTGTCCATGTCGAACACGGACGCGGATTTGCCCAGGTGGTCCGTTGAGAAATGTTCGATGAGCTCGTCCCGGGAGAAGATCTCCTGATCCCCGTGGGACCAGCCCAGTCTGGCCAGATAGTTGATCATGGCCTCGGGGAGGTAGCCCATGTCCTTGTACAGCATGACCGATGTGGCACCGTGGCGTTTGGACAGCTTTTTCTTGTCCGGACCGAGGATCATGGGCACGTGACCGAATTTGGGGACGTCGAATCCCAGGGCCTTGTACAGGAGAACCTGTTTGAAGGTGTTGCTCTCGTGGTCGTCCCCGCGGATGATGTGGGTCACCTTCATGAGGGCGTCGTCCACAACCACGGACATATGGTAAATGGGGCTTCCGTCGGCCCTGCGGATGATGAAGTCGTCCAGTTCCTGATTGTCCACGGCGACCGACCCCTTGATCAGATCCTCATAGATGGTCTTGCCTGTGAGCGGTGCCTTGAACCGGACCGCCCTTCCCGGGCCGGGGCCGAGACCACGTTCGCGACAGGT
>CAYWJL010000166.1:1174-5328 GCA_964458145.1 uncultured Desulfovibrionales bacterium
GCCGGTCTCCAGAAGCTGGTCCACGTACGTGTTGTAGATGTCCGTACGTTCGCTCTGGAAATAGGGGCCTTCATCCCAGTCCATGCCCAGCCAGGTCATGCCTTCGAGGATGGCGTCGGTCATCTCCTGGGTGGAACGGGCCCGGTCCGTGTCTTCGATGCGCAGAACAAAGGTGCCTTGCTGCTGCCGGGCAAGCAGCCAGTTGAACAGGGCGGTGCGTGCGCCGCCGATATGCAAAAAGCCCGTGGGGCTTGGGGGGAAGCGGGTGACGAGGGGGTGCATGGGAAGTCTCCGGGAAAAGATAGTTTGGATCTATATAGTACGATAAAAGATATACGATATAGGATGAAGGATGCAAAAAACTGCGTTCCAATGCGGGGCATGGGAACGCAGCGGAGCTTGGAGGGTCGTTACCTACCGCCCGTCTAGGCCGGTTCGACCGCTTTGACCTCGGGGATCTCCTTGAGCATGAATTTTTCGATCCCCTGTTTGAGGGTCATCTGGGCCATGGGGCAGCCTTTGCAAGCGCCCTGAAGGCGGACCTTGACCACGCCGTCTTCCGTCAGTTCCACGAATTCCACGTCGCCGCCATCTGCCTGCAGCGCCGGGCGGACCTGGTCCAAAACCTGTTGCACTCTATCTTTGAGTTCCATGAGTTGTCTCCTTGAATGGGTGAAGCTCGTCATTAAAGACGGGACAACGACCTGTCAATCAATCCCCAAGGCCCAGCCCTGCAAGGACCTTGGCCGGATCTCTGCGTTCGGGAACCGTCTCGTGGGGGATGGTTTCGTCATTCCAGGCTTGGGAAACATACAGGCCGCAAAAGCAGGCCCCGTATTCCTCAACATCCTTTGTGCGGTAGTCGCAGGGGCAGAGGATGTCTCTGTCCTGATCGTAATCGCCCGAGGCCAGACGGCATGGGCAGGCCATGTAGCCGTAGCGCTCTTTGTTCTCCAGCAGGCTTTCGAGCAGGGCCATGACCATTTCCTTGTCCTTGTTGAAAAAATAGCCCTTGGACTCCTGGAATTTTTTGAGCTGTTCGTAGAGTTTTTCGGCGTTCATGAAGCAAGTGCCTCCTTGATTTCATCTTTCTTGTATCCCACGATGACCTTGTCACCGATACACAGGGTGGGAAAGGAGAGGCTGGGATTGAGTTTCTTGATCTCCTCGATGACCTTGGCGCGTTCCTCGCCTTCCAGTTTGTCCACATAGCAAAAATCATAGTCGGCGTTGCATTCGTCCAGAAATTTTTTGGTATTTTTGCAGTGGATGCATGTGGACAGAGCATAGAGCTTGATATCGTTATTCATGGTCCGGCTCCTGTAGTGGTTGCGGTTTGGGTTCGTCGATACGGACATATTTGTGGAACGCGTAGAAAAAGGCGTGCACGGCCAGGATGAATCCTGCCCTGCCGTCCAGAAAACCCTGTTTGAGCAGATATTGTTTGAAGAATTTGCCTATTCCGTGGCTCATTCCCTTTGCCAGGGAGCCCGAGACACCCCGCGCGGCCAGTTCGCCTGCGGCCGTCTGTGTGTAGGAGTTGATCTTGGCCAGGTGCTCGGCAAGGTCCCTGTACGGATAGTGGATGATGTCTCCGGACAGCTTGCGGGTTGTCCCCCGGGGATGAATCTCCTCGTGGGGAAGGGTGCCCCGGACCTCAACACTCTCGGGTTTGAACATCCTGAGCAGATAGTCCGGGTACCAGCCGCTGTGCATGATGAATCGGTCGTAATAAAAGGACCGTCTGGGCAGGAAGAATCCGGTGCATTCTCTTGGATGCTCGAGGGCTTTTTGTACGCTGGCCCGCAGCTCCGTAGAAAGATACTCGTCCTGATCCAGGGTGATGACCCACGGGGTTGCCACTTTGGTGAATCCGAACTGGAGCTGGGCGATCATGCCCTCGAAGGGATGGAAGATCACCTCGGCCCCGGCCTCCTGGGCGATGGCCACGGTTGAATCCGTGCTCCCCGAATCGATCACCAGAATATGGTCACAGAAATCCAGGCTGGCAAGGGTCTTTGTCAGGAGACGTTCACCGTTGAAGGTGCAGATGAGGCCGGTAATTGTTTCGGACATGGATTTTTTCAGGATAAATGGGTGGGGGGATTATGGTAAATCTGGTACGGATAACCGGTTTTTACGAAATGTTAAATGCGTTGACGCAGGCAATGACCTGTTCGATTTCCCCCGCTGTGATGGTCGGACCCATGGGCAGGCTCAGGATCTCCCGGTGGATGGCTTCAGTTATGGGCAGGTTCCTGGGTGACCAATATGCATAGGCCTTTTGTTGGTGCGGGGGAATCGGGTAGTGGATCAGGGTCTGGATGGAATTGTCTTTGAGAAAGGTTTGCAATTCATCCCGTTTTTTCGTCCTGACGGTGAAGAGATGAAAGACATGGGAATCGTCCACAACGTCAACGGGCAATGTGATTTCGGGGTGGGAAATGCCCTTGATATAGGCCCGGGCGGCAATTCTTCGTTTTTCACTGTCTTCGTCCAGATGGGCAAGTTTGACCCTTAGCAGGGCAGCCTGCATTTCATCCAGCCTTGAATTGACCCCGGTGATTTCGTTCACGTATTTTTTGTGCGATCCGTAATTGCCCAGGGCCCGGACCATGGCGGCCAGATCCGGATCGCTGGTGGTCACGGCCCCTGCGTCCCCCAGGGCGCCCAGATTCTTGCCCGGATAGAAGCTGAATCCCGCAGCATCCCCGAAGTTTCCGGCCCGTTGCCCGTTGTGCATAGCTCCGTGGGCCTGGGCTGCGTCCTCGATGACCTTGAGGCCGTATGTGCCGGCCATGGCGTTTATGGAATCCATGGGAGCGAGACGGCCGTAGAGATGGACAGGCATGATCGCCTTGACTCGGTCGAGGGGAAAGGTTTCCGAGGTTCCGGGGATTACGCCTGACTCCAGAAATGCCCGAACCTTTTCAGGGTCGAGATTGCAGGTGGTCGGGTCCGGCTCCACCGGGATGGGGATGAGGCGGTTTTCCGTGATGGCCAGGATGGTGGCGATATAGGTGTTTGCCGGGACAATGACCCCATCGCCTTCCTGCATGACCCCCATTTCTCTGTAGGCCCGCAGGATCAGGGTCAGGGCGTCCAGACCGTTGCCGACGCCTATGGCATGGGAAACCCCGCAGAACGCAGCGAATTCTTCTTCAAAGGCCCGGACTTC
The DNA here is from genome assembly GCA_964458145.1 of uncultured Desulfovibrionales bacterium. Taxonomy (GTDB): domain Bacteria; phylum Desulfobacterota; class Desulfovibrionia; order Desulfovibrionales; family Desulfomicrobiaceae; genus Desulfoplanes. Next base: position 4,353 of record CAYWJL010000166.1, read on the forward strand.
CCGGCCCTGGATGTACCATCCCGAGTCGATGACCCGGGACGCAGCGGCTACGAGTTCGTCGCGATACATTTGGTTGACAGCTTCAAGGTCGAGAAAGGGGATCATGCGTTTGCCTGTTTGCGTTTCAGAAATGTTTTGTAATTACGGACGTATTCGTGTTCGTCATACGGCAGGGAGGCCAGCACCAGACAGATGGCTCCCGAGGAAAAATTGATCAGTTCCCGCCAGATCATTCTGGGGACGTACAGCCCGTAATAGGCGCGTTCCAGCCTGACCGTCTTTGTGCGTGCCCCGTCGTCCAGGACCACGTCAAAGGCACCCATGACGCAGACGATGCGCCGCTGGAGTTTCTTGTGGGCGTGTCCGCCTCTATTCATGCCCCCGGGAACGTCGTACAGATAATAGGTTCTGGCAATATCAAAGGGGATGTGGACCTGATTGTAGATGGGGGTGAGGGAACCCCGGGTATCGTAGAACCGTTCCAGCTTGATCAGCTCGCAATCATCGATGGTCGTGCTCATTGTCCGGTCCGGTTGAGGATCTTGAATTTTTCAAAGTCGCGCACATAATCCCGCTCGTCGTAGGGGTGGGATGCCAGGACAAGGGCGACCGCGTTGGTGGAAAAGTTCTGCATCCTGCGCCAGATCATGCTCGGGATGTACAGCCCGTAATAGGCCCGGTTCAGACTGACCGTCTTCTGGGTCGAGCCGTCGTCCAGATACACGTCAAAGCTGCCGGACAGGGCGATGATGCATTCGTGCTGATTCCTGTAGGCGTGCCCCCCCCGTTTGCCCCCGCCCGGAACATCGTAGATCCAGTAGGCCCGGCTGATGGCAAAGGGGATGTGACGGTCCTGTTCCACAAAGGTCAGGTTGCCCCGGGGATCGGTGATCTTGGGGAAGGTGAGCACGCTGACGTCGTGGATGGTGCGGATTGTGTGCATTTGTTATGTTGGGAAATTTTATAATCTGTTATC
>CAYWJL010000167.1:0-5291 GCA_964458145.1 uncultured Desulfovibrionales bacterium
GTTTCTTTTTCGAGTTCCTCGAAATCTTCTTCGTTCACGATGGCCGCATCGGCCTTGTAGATGTGCATGGGTGTTTCCTTGTTGCGGGTATGTTTGGTGGTGCGGGCGGTTACACGGACGTGGACACGGACGGGTCACGGACCACCCACGGACAATCAGGACAGTGATGCCGACACCGTTTTGGTGGCGATATCAGGACCTGCAAAACTGAAACAGAGAGAACATTCATGGAATTACCCGGTCACTATCTCGGAGCTGTGAACACCTCGGGCGATCCGTCGTCCTGGGCCAGGGAATTTTCCCTGGAGATTGCTTCCAGCGGTTCCTATTCCCTTTTCGTGCGCGATGAGGACGGCTATGTGATGCTGGTCCACTCGGGCACCTCCGGCCGTGCTCTGGCCGAATTCGTCCTCAGGAACGGTTTCGATTACCGGGAAATCCATGCGGACATTCGGGATATCGATATCCGGTTCGCAGCCGAGTACGCCCGGATCATCGCCGACAGGACGTAGTGTCCCTGCGTGTAGTGAGTAGCGGTGAAGGCCTTTGCCGGATCATACTTGCCGTCCCTCGGGACCGATGTCGGCAGCCAGATCGGTTTTGCCGTATTTTTGGATCAGCAAGGCTCTGACGCATCCCTTCCAGGCGGTTTCGTCTTTGCAGATGGTCCGGATGGACGCCTTGACGCGAGGATTGTCGGACTGCTGGAAAAATTTGAAAAATGTGCAATGGGATGAAAAGGGACACATGGGGGTATCCTTCAAAGAGCGCCCGTGACCGAGGTAATGGTTTTTCTGACGGTATCGAGGTTGTCGGTTATCCATTGTTCGCCCTTGTCCCTGACCAAGGTGGCGACGATTTCAAGGGCCACGTTTTTTTTGAGGGGATGGCCGTTGGTCAGGGAATCAACGCCAAGGGTATCCAGAAGTTCCGGTGCAATGGGTGATGTCATGGGTGTCGTACCTCGTGGAGGGTTGGGGCCGGGCGAAAAATGGGTGATGGCGTAGGCAAAGCCAGAATACATGCCAAAGATGGATCCGTTTTTCAATGAGTTATTGGTGCGTTTTTCAAAACTCATCCCGTGTGTCCGATTTTTCGGTACCGCCACATGTCCATAGCGTGTCCTTACCGGGATTTGTTCACATAAATCCTCTTTTTTTTGCTGGAAAATTGGGGTAAAGGGTAGTGGTTTTTTTGGAGCACGATTCTACCCTAGGAGGAATTTTGACGATGGAAGCATGTGAACAGATTCTGCGCGACATGGATTTCACCTTTTTTGCAACGGGCGAATACGGCATGAGCATGCCCGAGGCCCTGCCCCTGATCGGCAATGATCATTTCTTTTTTCTGGATGTCCGGGCCAAGGAAGAAGTCGATTTTCTGAGCTTTTCCTTTGCCAAACATATCCCCCTGGACGAGATCCCGGACAGGCTGGACGAGATCCCCAGGGACAAGTTCATCATCCCCTTTTGCGCCACGGCATTCCGGGCCGCCATGTGTTATCTCTATCTGCTGTCCAAGGGATACGAAGAGGTCAAGGGGCTGACTTCGGGGACCGATGCCATGGCAGCGACCCTCAAGCCCGGCGCGCTTATCAAGATCATGTCCTGACCCGTTCGCGTCCGGTGGCCGGAGAGAGGGAGCGTGTCGCAAACGTCCTCGCTCCGGCCGACTGCCTTGCTCGACAAGGTTTTTTTGTGCGAATCTGCCCCGGCACGGTGGTTTCAAACCATCTTCACCACGATCAATCCGAAGGAGTCTTGCATGCGTTTTATCGATACTGCCGACATTCAAGGCAAACGTCTTCTTATCCGTGTGGACTACAATGTCCCCATCGAGGACGGGGTCATCAAGGACGACAACCGTATCAGGGCCAGCCTGCCGACACTGCAGCTTGCCCTGGACAAGGGGTGCGCCCTGGTGCTCTGTTCCCATCTTGGAAAGCCCAAGGGGGAAGTGGAGCCCGAGCTTTCCCTGGTTCCCGTGGCCAGGCATCTTGCCGGACTGCTCGACAAAGAGGTGATCATGGCTCCGGACTGCATCGGTGAAGCCACCAGATCCATGATCGACGGGCTCAAGCCCGGTCAGGTGCTCATGCTGGAAAATCTCCGGTTTCACGCAGGGGAAAAGAACAACGATCCTGCATTCTGCAAGGCACTGGCAAACGGGCTCGACGGGTATGTCAACGACGCCTTCGGTGTTTCCCATCGCGCCCATGGGTCGGTGGTGGGGGTTCTGGACCATTTTTCCCTGTGCTGCGGCGGGCTGCTCCTCAAGAAAGAGTGGGACTATCTCGGCGAGGCTCTGAAAAATCCCAAGCGTCCCTTTGTGGCCATTACCGGCGGGGCCAAGGTGTCCTCCAAGCTGGGTATTCTGCATGCCCTGCTGGACAAGGTCGACCGTATTCTCATCGGCGGGGCCATGGCCAATACCTTTCTCAAGGCTCAGGGTTTTGAGGTGGGCACGTCCCTGGTGGAGGATGATCTTCTGGACGAGGCCCTGTCCATCATGGCTGCGGCAAAGGCCAAGGGCGTCAGTCTGTATCTGCCCGTGGACTGCATCCTGGGAGACGGTCCCAAGGGAGAGATGACCGCCGGGGTCTGCCCGTATCAGGATGTTCCAGGGGATGAAATGATCCTGGATATCGGTCCGGCCACATCGGCGCTTTTTGCCGAAGGCATCCGTGACGCCGCCACCATTGTGTGGAACGGTCCCATGGGCGCGTTCGAGAACAAATTCTTTTCACAAGGGTCCTTCAACCTGGCCATGGGTGTGGCCCAGTCCGACGCCCTGAGCATTGTGGGGGGCGGGGATACGGATGCCATCATCCATACATTGAATATTCAGGACAGGATTTCCTTTATTTCAACGGGAGGCGGTTCGTTCCTCGAATTTCTCGAAGGCAAGGAACTTCCCGCGTTCAAGGCACTGCAGGACAAGGAGGCACGATGAAAAAACTCATGGCTGCCAACTGGAAGATGTTCAAGACCTATGAAGACGGCGTGACAACGGCCCGGGAACTCGTGGATCGCGTGAGCGGCCGCATGCCGGAAGACAGGGAGATGCTTGTCATTCCTCCGTTCACCCTGCTGCACGGGGTTGGTGAGGTGCTTAAGGGGCAGGATGCCATGCTGCTCGGAGGGGAGAATTTCTATCCCGCGGACCAGGGAGCGTTCACCGGGGAAATCTGTCCGGAACAGCTTCTGGATCTCGGGTGCTCGTACGCCCTGGCCGGTCATTCCGAGCGGCGTCACATTCTGGGTGAGGATGACGCATTCGTGGGCAGGAAGGTCACCTTCGGCCTTGAAAAAGGGCTCTCCATGATCCTTTGCATCGGTGAGACCATGGATGAGCGCAATCGGGGGCGGTTCAAGGAGGTCCTTTTCCGCCAGCTGGACAAGGGGCTTGCCGGAGCCGGGCAGAAGGCCGGACCGGACAATCTGGTGGTGGCCTACGAGCCCGTCTGGGCCATCGGTACGGGCGCGGTGGCCGGTCCCGGGGAAATTGCTCAGGCCCATGCCCTGGTCCGCTCCAAACTGGTGGACATGTTCGGCGAACCGGGCAGGGAGATCCGTATTCTCTACGGAGGCAGCGTCAAGCCGGACAACTGCGCGTCCATCATCGCTCTTGACAATGTCGACGGGGTGCTGGTAGGTGGCGCAAGCTTGAAGGCTGAGAGCTTCAGCCAGATCGTGACGGCATAATCATCTGAAAAGATGTTCTTTTTTGTTTGCAGGGTATGGTATGTGCGTGCCCTGGCAAACTGGCAACCCCGGGACACCGGTCCTGGACAATGAAAGATCCGCATGGATCTTGTTCGGCAGGTCAGGAGGTCGAGACCTTGAATTCTCTGGTTATCACCATTCATATCATCGCATGTATCGTTTTGGTTGTGCTGGTACTCCTGCAGTCCGGCAAGGAAGGCATGGGGGTCATTTTCGGTGGCGGGAGCACATCCCTGTTCGGCAGCAGCGGAGCAGGCGGGCTTTTGACCAAACTGACCGGCGCGGCCGCCGGTGTCTTTTTCGTCACCTCGTTGCCCTTCACCTATATGAGCACAACCCAGCATCAGACGCCCAGGGAATCCATCGTTCTCGACGCCCCGGCTCCGGCTGCCCAGACGGCTCCCGCTCCTGTTGCAGCCGATTCTGAAAAAAAAGTTGAGGAAAATGCAAAAAGTGCTGGACAAGAGGAATCGAAATCCGTAAAAGCCACTCCTGCTGACGCGGTGCAAGACACCGAAACAGCAAACGATCCTGCCAAGCAGTAAGGCAGGGTGACAGGATGCCGAGGTGGTGGAATTGGTAGACGGCTTTTTTTATAGGTTCTCTTGCGTAACTCTTCGGAGATCTGGTAGCAGCACGGTTGTGCAATGGAACAAGGATGGCGAGTCGGGCTTGCACCACCAATGAGGTTTTCATGGGGGGCAGGCACGACGGGCCGCAGCATCAAGAGATATGAGCATGTCCGATACCGACAAATATACCCGGAATCTTGTGGTCAAACCCAAGCGAAAACCCGTACAGATCAATCCCGAGACCGAAGAGGACTTTGAAGAGTCCAAGGAACTGGTCAAGGAATCGGTCCATCAGGCTGCCAGAACCAATCTGGCCTTTGTGACCTGGATGGGAATTTTTGTGTGGCGGCTGATCAAGCACGGGGTGCTTTCCGTGCGGGCGAAATTTTCACGCAGCAAGACGCATGAGGCGAGGAAGAGCTCTCACGTTGCTCCTTCCAAGAAGACGACCCCGAAAAAGCCCCGTGCCAAGCCGGGGCAGACCGGGCGACCCAGGTAGAGATACGTGCACGCATGGGTAGGGCCTCGCGTTTCCTGACGCCGGATCATTCAGCCCTTGTCCTCCTCATAATATCTGATCCCGGCTCGAAAATGGGGATGTTTGCCGATCACGGGTGAGCACCAGACAATCCTGCCCCGGCACGTTTCGGGAATTTTCCCTTCGACGGGGGCATCCGTTTCGATACGTACCTGCTGCCCGGGAGCAAAAGATCGCGGGCTTTTGATGTACAATCCGGATTGGCTGTAGTTGAGCAGGACGGCCCTGGTGAAGCCCTGGTTCTCATCGGCAATGAGGACTGCGTCCAGTCGGTCGTGGCGATCGTAACGTCGTTTTTCCCGGTACTGTTTCATCTCCTCCTCCTTTGTTGTGAGAGTGGAAATACGGACAAAAGCCAGAGAACGGATACGGTGACGACTCCGCAAAAAAGCATCACAGCGGGCCGTCTTCTCCCCCCCCTTGGTCGTCATCCTGGCGAAGGCCGGGATCTTGAAG
>CAYWJL010000168.1:0-2045 GCA_964458145.1 uncultured Desulfovibrionales bacterium
TGGGGGAGGGTTTCAGGCTTGTAGAGGAAGGGCTCGGTAACACGACCCGCCCCTAACCCCGCCCTTACCAGGGTGGGGGATTCCTTCATTCCATGGGCTGAGGGAGAAATGCCTGACGCAATGCAGGGTCCTGGCTGCAAGAAGTATTTTTGCCGGATGAACTAAAAAATTTCAGTCATTACCAAATAAAAAAGGGCGGATACTCCGCCCTTTTTTATTTGTAAACCATGTGTGGACCGGTTCGACCGGATACCGACTAATCCAGCTGGGAAATCAAGGTGTCCTTGATGGATTCGATGGTACCTTCGCCGTCCAGGTCGATGTACTTGAAACCGGCCTTGGGAGCCAGGTCCTTGTAGAAATAGGCGGCAGCCAGGGTGCCGTCTTCGGCGTTGTAGTAGATGTCGTGACGCTTGTTGATGGCATCCTCGTCCTGATCATCGGCACGGGATTTCAGTTCGCCACCGCAGACACGGCACTTGTCTCCGTCGGGCTTGATGGCGTCGATGAAGATATTGTTGGGATGGTTGTTGTCGTTCACGCAGAGACGACGACCCATGATGCGGTTCTTGGCAACTTCACGGGGAAGGAGAATTTCGATGACATAGTCGAGCTTGGCACCGGCTTCCTGCAGAGCGTCCCACAGTTTTTCAGCCTGAACCTTGTTGCGGGGAAAGCCGTCCAGGAGCCAGCCGTTGGCGCCTTTTTCCTGCAGGGTCTCCAGAACCATGGGGATGGTGATATCGTCAGGAACGAGTTCGCCCTTGTCGATGAATTCTTTGGCTTTCTTGCCGAGATCCGTGCCCTGACCGATGTGCTGACGGAAGATGGCGCCGGATTCGATGTGAGCCAGGTCGTATTTGTCTTTTACCAGGGAACCCTGAGTCCCCTTGCCGCTGCCGTTGGGTCCAAAAATCAAGATATTCAATGCGATAACCTCCTGTAGAAAAATTTCACAAAGTCTTATCCCCCAAGGTGGAAGCTGTCAATAACGGATGCACGGGCCGGGACTGGAGCTGCCCGGTTATCGTATCTGCTTCTTCTCGTGCAGCTTACAGCCATTTTTTCTTTTTGAAATATGTGAGCATGGATACCACCACCCCTCCCATGACCCCGAGGATGATATAGTATCCGTATTTGAAGTGGAGTTCCGGCATTGTTTCGAAATTCATGCCGTAGACGCCTGCAAGAAAGGAGAGAGGGATGAAGATGGTGGCGAACATGGTGAGAAATTTCATCACCTCCCCAAGTCTGTTGTTCATGACCATATTGTAGCTGTTCAGGTGGTCGTTGAGCATCTCCCTATAGATGTCCACCGCGTCCACGGTCTGCTCGGCCATGTCGGCAAGATCCCTCAGGTAGGGCTGTGTCGCTGGAGAAACGAGATCGCTTTCGGTTCTGATCATTCTGAATACGATCTCCCTGGCCGGCCGAACGGCCTTCCTGATATAAGCCACTTCCCGCCGGTAGATATTGATCTCTTCGAGCAATTGCGGTGTGGGATTGTCGAGCACTTCTTCGTCAAAGGTCTCTATCTTTTCTCCAAGCACTTCTATGGTTTTGAGATAGTTTTCGAAAATACAATCGAGAAGCGCGTAGAGCAGGTAATCGGGATTTGCACCTCGCAATCTTCCTCCGGGCTTTTTCAGCCTGGCCCGGACCGGATCAAAGGCATCTCCGGGCTTTTCCTGAAAGGTGAGCAGACCGTTTTCCAGGAGAACCGCACTGAACTGCTCGGCATTTATTCTGGTTTGATCCTCGCCGAGAGAGAGCATTTTCAGGGTCACGAAGATGGAGTCGGGGAACTCCTCGAACTTCGGCCGTTGCCCCGTATTGACCACGTCTTCGAGGACGAGACCGAGAAGACCGAATGAGGACCCCAGTACGGACATCAATTCCGGCTCATGGAGCCCGTCGACATTGAGCCACCAATGCGCCTTCCCCGGTTGGAATGCCCGGAGGGAAAACGGATCCTCGACGAACTCGTCGATGAACGTGGTGCCGGTATACTCGACGTAGTGCCACTCGCCGCTTGCGTCCTGGTA
>CAYWJL010000168.1:2055-2848 GCA_964458145.1 uncultured Desulfovibrionales bacterium
AGATCATGCTTCCTTGCGAGAGACCCGGAGTCAGGAGAAAGATCGGACTCGATCTTTCTCACACGGGGCTTGTCGATTTTTTGGGAGCCGAGAAAGACCGGGGCACCCGGGGAACGACCCAGCTGTCGATCCCGTTTCTTGAGAAATCTGGCCATGGATCACCTCCTGTGAGCGTAAGGGCACTCAATCTGTTGCGGGGATGGCAGGGTTGTGCGAGACGCAATGGATCATAGCGAGTTTTGCCGGGAAAAAAAACAGTCTTGTTGCAAGCGAACCTGACCCAAACGAATCGTTTGATCATCCTTTGGTTCGTTGGTATCTTTTTTTTCTCGCGCAGAGGCGCAGAGACGCAGAGGAAAGATTTTCAAGAAACTCTTCGAGTTTCTTGGGGGGGAAGGCAACTCCCGAGGTTGCTGAATGGAGTGGTATTTTTTTGTGCCTTTCTCTGCGCCCCGGCGCCTCTGCGCGAGAACGCCTTTTTCTTTTTTTCGCCGCACGATAACAGGGGGCGATCATGAGCAGACTTTCGGAATATGCCGATGCCCTGGTAGAGGAAGGGCTGGCCGAGGCCGCGGATACCTTTTTTGGTAAACGCAAGCGCCTCGAGGATGAAATCACTTTTTTTCACAAGAAATGTCGCGAACTCGAGCATATCGGCCACGAAGTCGTTGACTGGGGACACGGGCTCGGATTCCTGCTGCTGCAGGGAGAAGGGCTGAGGGAATTCTATGAGTCCCTCGGCCTCGAGTGGGACCCTGACAATCCCTTGAATGGGAGCTGTTGCCAGCCCGAT
>CAYWJL010000168.1:2858-5280 GCA_964458145.1 uncultured Desulfovibrionales bacterium
GGCCCGGGGCTGCTTGGCGGCACCAGGTATTGGAAGGCCGTGTATGGGGCGTACAGGGAACTGCATGACGCCCTGGATGTCTACAAACACGGTCGGCACTACGACGATCCTGCCCGGCCCGGCGGGAAGAAGAGGACCATCTGCCTCATGACCATCACCGACTGGGGTGAACGGATCAATCAGCGGATCGAAGGGGTGAACAGGGATAACCCGGCCTCTCAGGTCCTGCAATTTGCCAAACAGTTTCGGTGGGATGAGATGGAAAAGGAGAATATAACCGGTGCCGGGGTGGTCTACAACCTCGATGCCGAGCTCGCTTTTGCACCCATCGACCTCTCGCAATGCGGGTTTTTCGAATTTCCCGATCTCCCCTCACCTGAAACGGTCAGGAAAACCATCAAATCCTTGTGCCTGGAATTGTACAAGAATCACAAGGAGAGGATTCTCGAAATTCTCAAGCAGGTCGAAAAACAATGAATGTGTTCGGAGATCGTCCCTACACCCTGGACCGTGTGGTCCGCCTGGCTCTGACGGTCGGTGTCGTCTGGGGTACTATTCGGCTCCTCGGGTATCTGAGCGATGTCATTCTGCCCTTTGTGGTGGCCGTTCTTCTGGCCTACATCCTTCATCCCCTGGTTTCTTGGGTGCAGCGGCGTGTCAGATCCCGGGCCCTGGCGGTCTGGTTGACCCTTGCGGCTTCGGGTGTCATTTTCGTCGGCCTGCTCTGGGTACTCATCCCACTCATGGGGCGGGAAATGGCCCATATGGGGTCCCTTGTTTCCGATCTGGTGAACAATTCCGGTGTGGCCGAACAGGCTGCCAAAAGGCTTCCCCCGGATATCTGGCTGTGGATCAAGGAACAGCTGGCCCGGCCCGAGGTTCGTTCCTTTTTCCAGACGGACAATGTGCTCACCCTCTTGCAGTCCCTGGGCAAACGACTGGTGCCCGGTCTGTGGAATATCATCGCGGGAACCGCCAATTTTGTCCTCTGGGTGGTGGGGCTGGTGTTCATCCTCATGTATCTGGTGTTTCTGCTCCTGGATTTCCAGCGGTTCAAGGACGGCAGCCGCGAACTCATGCCGGCGTCCTGGCGCGAGCCGGTGACAGCGTTCATCCGTGATTTCGACCAGGGTATGAGTCGATACTTCAGGGCCCAGGCAGGCGTGGCCGCCATTGTGGGGGTCCTGTTCGCCGTGGGCTTCACCCTGATCGGTCTTCCCCTGAGCATCCTTCTCGGGCTGCTCATCGGCCTGCTCAACATGGTTCCCTACCTCCAGACTCTGGGACTCATTCCCGCCCTGTTTCTGGCAGGGGTGCACGCCCTGGAAACAGGAACGAGTTTCTGGCTGGTCTTCGGCCTGACAGGACTGGTGTTTCTGGTGGTCCAGGCCATCCAGGACATGTTCCTCGTTCCCAAGATCATGGGTAAGGTCATGGGGCTTTCCCCGGCCATGATCCTGCTTTCCCTGTCCATCTGGGGCAAACTTCTGGGATTGCTGGGTCTGATCATCGCCCTGCCCGTGACCTGCCTGTTGCTGGCGTACTACAAGCGGATCATCCAGAATCAAAATTGAAAACGGTATCTCATGTACTTCATACCCAACAACGACATCACCGACCCCCGCGTCAATCTTGCCCTGGAGGAGTATTGTCTGAGGCATCTCGATCCGGACAACGAGTACCTGCTGTTCTACGTGAACGAGCCGTCCATCATTGTGGGGCGGTTTCAGAATACCCTGGAGGAGATCAACCAAGGGTATGTCGAGGACAACGGCATTCACGTGGTGCGCAGGATTTCCGGTGGCGGGGCCGTGTATCACGATCACGGCAATCTCAATTTCAGTTTCATGACCCGATATGCCAAGGACAATCTTCTCAATTTCCGCAAGTTCACCGAGCCGGTCATCAGGGCTCTCAAGGACATGGGGATCGAGGCTGAGCTGACCGGACGCAATGATATTCTTGCCGGCGGGAAGAAGATTTCCGGCAATGCCCAGTATGCCACGCGGACGTCCATGCTCAGCCATGGGACCCTGCTTTTTGATTCGGACATTGAGACCCTGGTGCGTGCTCTGAACGTGAGCGAGGACAAGATCACCTCCAAGGCCCTCAAGTCCGTGCGCAGCCGGGTGACCACTATCAGGGAGTGCGCGCCTGAATCCCTTGATATGCAGGCATTTCGAACCCGCATTCTGGAAACCGTGTTCGCTCCCCTTGGCGGGATTCGCACCTGCGAGCTGACCCGTGATCAATGGGATGAGGTGCATGAGCTGGCCGCGACCAAGTATGAAAGCTGGGAGTGGAATTTCGGGAAATCCCCCAGGTTCAATCTGCAGCGGAAGCATCGATTTCCCATCGGTCAGGTGGATACCCGCATCCAGGTTGAAGGCCTACGAAACGGGTGCTCCGTATGAGAAAGCCA
>CAYWJL010000169.1:0-315 GCA_964458145.1 uncultured Desulfovibrionales bacterium
AGATGAGCTTGGTCAGCGCGGCCTCGGCCGTCAGATCGAATCCGCTCACAAGTCCGGCCCGGCCGAGGGCGTGGCCGGTTGCATATCCTTCCTGGTCCACCATACCCTGCAGACATTGGGTGCAGTTGACGATGACCATGCCCCGGTCGACCGCATTCTCGAGAGCCTGCATGAACGGACCATTTTTGCTCGGTCCGTTGCCCATGCCGTAGGTTTCCATGACCAGCCCCTGCAGCGGGGCCTCGAGCATGGCGGTGATCATGTCGATGGAAATCCCCGGAAAAAGACGCAGGGCTCCCACACGGGTATCTGTAA
>CAYWJL010000169.1:325-5279 GCA_964458145.1 uncultured Desulfovibrionales bacterium
CACTTGCCGATATCGTGGCAGAGCGCGCCGGCGAGCACGAGATCGCGATCGATCCCGACCCTGATCCCGCCCGTACCAAGGGGAGGAAAATTGGGAGAGTCGAACGCCTGCAGGCCTGACCCGTTCACCTTCACGGCCCGGCACCCGCGCAGCAATCGGCTTCCGAAATACAGACAAACCTCGGGCACGGGATGGTGGGCAATGATCATCATGGCCGTGATCAGATTGTCCCGTCCGTCGCTGCGCACCTCGCACAGGGGGATCTGGGACCCCGTCAGGATGACCGGTTTGTCGATCCCCTGAAGCATGAAGGCCAGGGCCGACGCGCTGTAGGCCATGGTGTCCGTGCCGTGCAGCACGATGAACCCGTCATAGTCGTCGTAGTGATCCAGAATATCCCGGGCAATGATCAGCCAATGCTCGGGCCCCATGTTGGAAGAATCGAGCAGGGGATCATATTCATGGATATCATAGGCGGGCATGGAAGAATCCGAAAACTCGGGAAACCCGGCCACCAGGGATTTCAGATACCCTGTCGCCGGGGCATATCCCTCACCGGTTCGGCTCATCCCGATGGTCCCGCCGGTGTAGGCGATGTAGACCCGCTTCATGCCCCTTCCCCGTTACCGGCGCGTGTCAGCCCGGCTGTGTCCATCCCGAAAAAACCCATGGCATTCTGCCCGCACGTCGTCCAAACCTCTTCCACGGGAATCCCCTTGATCTCGGCAATCTTCCTGGCCGTGAACACGACCAGAGCAGGCTCGTTGCGTTTACCGCGATACGGGTCGGCAGCCAGATACGGACAGTCCGTCTCAACGAACATCCGTTCCAGGGGAATGGCCGCAACCGCGTCCATGAGCACGTCGTTCTTCTTGTAGGTCACGGTGCCCGGGATGGAGAGATGCCACCCGTGAGAGAGGAGTTCCAGGGCGAGATCCCGTGATTGCCCGAAACAATGCCAGTGCAGCGGGTAATCGTGAAACCCCATATCCAGCAGAATGGCCAGGGTGTCTTCTTCGGCATCCCGGGAATGAATGGCTATGGGCAGATCCAGCTGCCGGGCCAGCTCGAGTTGCTCCCTGAACAGCCGCTTTTGCTTGTCCTTGAAGGTCGTGTCCCAATAGTAGTCGAGCCCGATCTCCCCGACCGCACGGAGCCTGGGATCCGCTCTGAACAGGCTTTCCATGCGGGCGACATCGTCGAACTCGGCCTTGTCGGCATACTCAGGATGCAGTCCCATGAGAAAGACCACATCCTTGTATTTTTCAAACCGGGACACTCCCTTCAGGTAGGGATCAGGCCCCAGAAAAATCGTAGCCACACCGGCCAGCCCGGATTCCCGGGCCCGGGAAAGGACCTCGTCCAGATCCTCATCAAATTCTTCGGCATCCAGATGGGCATGGGCATCCATCCCGGTCCTGGGAAGCCCCAGTGACTGAGGCAGGGGGCGCTTCTTTTTTTTCCCCATGGATCAGGCGTTCCTCGTGCCTGCCTGCCAGTCATCAAGACCGATGGCCTCGTCCACGAGCATGACAGGAATCTCTTCACGGATGGGATAGACCTTCTTGCAGGCATGACAGATGAGTCCGTCTTCGGGTTCGGTCCGCTCCAATTCCCCCTTGCACGTGGGGCAGGCCAGAATATCCAGCAGTTCCTTGTTCAGGGCCATGGTTTTCCTCCGTGATTTGTAGAAAAAATATTGAAATTTTAGAAACAGCCATCACGTCCGATATTCCGCATTGATCTTGATGTACTCTTCGGTGAGATCCGAGGCCAGGAGCTCGTATTTGCCACGTCCTGTTCCCAAAGAAATGGAGACGGTGATCTCATCCCTTTTCAAGACCGGTGCCAGGATGCTGTCCCAGTCTCCACCTACTGGTTGTCCCTTGAAAAAAATCGTGGTCCCGCCGATGGCAACGGAGACCTCTTCAGGATCGAATTCGGCACCGGAACGCCCCACTGCGGCCACGATGCGCCCCCAATTGGGGTCCTGGCCGTACAGGGCCGTCTTGACCAGGGGCGAATGGCCGACCACCCGGGCCACGACCTCGGCCTGCTGCCTGCTTTTGGCACCTTCGACCTCGATACGCAGGACCTTTGTCCCACCCTCTGCGTCCTGGACGATGCGAAAGGCCAGCTCCCGGCACAGATCGGTGAGCCCTGCGGCCAGCATCCGCTCGTCGGCACGTGATGCCACCGCGACTCCGGACTTGCCATTGGCAAGGGCCAGGATGCAATCGTTGGTGCTCGTGTCTCCGTCAACGGTGATGGCGTTGAAACTTTCGTCCACGGCCGTGCGCAGGGTCTGCTGCCACCAGAGGGGATCGACATCGGCATCACACACGATGAACCCGAGCATGGTGGCCATGTTGGGGCAGATCATTCCGGCTCCCTTGCACATCCCCAGCAGGCGAACCTGGCCGCCACCCAACGTTACCGTTTCCGTGACCAGCTTGGGAAAGGTATCCGTGGTCATGATGGCCTTGGCCATATCCAGCGGTGAGCTCTGACCGAGATCCTCAACGAGTTCCCGACTACCTGACTCGAAACGATCCATCAGGAGCTGATCGCCGATAACCCCGGTGGAAGCCACCAGAATTTCTCCGGGATCGATGCCAAGGGGCGTGGCAACCATCTCACGGGTGGCAAGGCATCGTTGTTCTCCTTCCTCACCGGTACAGGCATTGGCCTGACCCGCATTGACCAGAATGGCCCGTGCCGTGGACGAGACCTTCAGAGCTTTTTGGGAAACGACGACCGGAGCGGCCTGAAATCTATTGGTCGTGAACACCCCGGCCGCATGAGCCGGACAATCGCTGACAACCAGACTCAGATCACAGCGGTTTGTGTATTTGAATCCCGCCTCCACGGCAGCGAACCGGTATCCCCTGGGTACGTCAAACATGTTCCGACTCCTTGATTGCACAATAATCGATTAAAAAAACGCCCGGTCATGCAGACATGACCGGGCGTTTGTACGCGTTTACGCTCCCAAGCACAAGACGGGAAAAACCGAATGGATTACCGCCCGCAGCACTGCTTGTACTTCTTGCCGCTCCCGCAGGGGCAGGGATCGTTGCGTCCCACCTTGGGAGCGGAACGCCGTTTGGGCTGCTTCTTTTCCTGCGGGGTCTCCTCACCGCCTGCGTATTGGAGATCCTTCTGTTCTTCGTGCTTGAACTCCTCCTCGTGCACCACCTGCAGCTGCAGTCTGGTCAGGGGCTGGAAGGTATTCTCCTTGATCCGAAACAGCAGATCCTGGAACAGGGAAAATCCTTCGCGTTTATACTCCTGCTTGGGATCCTTCTGCCCGTACCCGCGAAGGCCGATCCCCTCCTTGAGGTGATCCATATTGAGAAGATGTTCCTTCCAATTGCGATCCAGACTGTCGAGAAGGAAAAAGCGCAGAATTTCGGCGTATTGATCCCCGGCATCCTTTTTCAGATCCGCGAACAGGGATTTGATCCCCTCCACCGCCTTTTCACGGTGGGGAAGATCCTTGGAATGGTCGGCCCGGCGCAGGTTGAAGATCTCGTCGAGTTTGCTGCGAACCATGGACTGTGTCTCGGCGTCCGCCCCGTTCTTGTTCCCGGGATCCATGGGCTCGTAGACCTCGTCCAGGACATCGTCCATGAACTCGTCGATGACGTTTTCCATGTCATCGGTGGTCATGAGATCCCGGCGCAGGGAATAGATGACCGTCCGCTGCTGGTTCATGACATCGTCGTACTCGAGGAGCTGTTTGCGGATGTCGAAGTTGTGTCCCTCGACCTTGCGCTGAGCGTTCTCGATGGCCCGGGAGATCATGGCGTTCTCGATGGACTGCCCTTCTTCCATACCCAGCTTGTCCATGAGCCCGGCGATACGGTCGGAGCCGAACAGCCGCAGCAGATCGTCGTCCAGGGCCAGAAAGAAACGCGACGATCCCGGATCGCCCTGACGGCCGCTACGCCCTCTGAGCTGGTTGTCGATACGCCGTGATTCGTGCCGTTCCGTGCCCAGAATGTGCAGCCCGCCCGCGTCCCGGACGCCTTCGCCCAGCACGATATCGGTTCCACGACCGGCCATGTTGGTGGCAATGGTCACCTTGCCCTTGTGCCCGGCCTCGGCCACGATCTCGGCTTCCATTTCATGCTGCTTGGCGTTCAAGACGGAGTGGGGCACATGCAGTTTCTTGAGCTGCGTGGAAATGAGTTCTGATTTCTCGATGGATGTGGTACCCACCAGGACAGGCTGGCCCTTGTGATGCAGATCCCGGATTTCCTCGACAATGGCCCCGTACTTTTCAGCCTGGTTGCGGTAGACCGCATCGGGAAAATCCTTGCGTTGCATGACCTGATTGGTGGGGATGACCATGACGTCCAGATTGTAGATCTGACGGAATTCAACGGCCTCGGTATCGGCCGTACCGGTCATACCGGCCAGCTTGTCGTACATGCGGAAATAATTCTGAAAGGTGATGGAGGCCAGGGTCTGGTTCTCCGCCTCCACCTTGACGTGCTCCTTGGCTTCCAATGCCTGGTGCAGACCGTCGCTGTAGCGCCTGCCGGGCATGAGACGGCCGGTGAACTCGTCCACAATGACCACCTGCCCTTCCTTGACGATGTAATCCACGTCACGGGCGAACATGGCATGGGCCTTGAGTGCCTGAAGGATATGGTGCTGCAGGGTGATGTTGGCAGGATCGAAAAGGTTGTCCACCTTGAGGATCTCTTCGCACCGGGCCACACCCTCGTCCGTGAGCATGGCCGTCTTGGCCTTTTCGTCCACGGTGTAATCCTGCTCTTTCTTGAGCCGGGGGCTGATGGCGTCGATGCGCCCGTACAGGGACGTGGATTCCTCGCCCGGCCCGGAAATGATCAGCGGGGTCCTGGCCTCGGCGATGAGGATGGAGTCGACTTCGTCCACAATGGCGTAGTGCAGAGCGCGCCGAACGAGCTGCTCCTTGTAGAAC
>CAYWJL010000170.1:0-5278 GCA_964458145.1 uncultured Desulfovibrionales bacterium
ACAGCAGGAGAACACTGATTCCCAAGCCATGGAAACAGAAATGCTCGCAGAAGACAATGATGATATGCTGCAACTTGAGCAGGCATGAGGCGATGTCTTTTCCTGGGAACGCCGAGCGTCTGCTCGGCCTTGCGGGCAACAGGTAACAACCTGAAATAGAGCGCCTACGGGGGATTTTGATCGAACGTGCATACTTACAAATCTCCCAACTCTCCCAACTCTCTCAAATCTCTCAAATCTCTTAAATCTCTTAAATCTCTTAAATTTCCAAAATTTCCAAAAATTTTCTCAAATCTCAAAATGCTAAGGAGTATGTCCATGAAGAGTCCATTTCGCATCCTGTGCTGTCTTGTCCTTGCAATGGTCCTGGCGGTTCCGAGTCTGGCCGGGGCGGAGAAGAAGGAGCTCGTGTTCGGAGCCATTGCCGTGGGCAAGGTGTCCAAAACCAAAAATTCTCTGCAGCCATTGTTCGATTATCTCAATGCAAAAACCGGGTACTCATTCAAATTCATGACCGGCAAGGATTACGCCGACACCATTGATAAATTCCGCTCAGGAGCCTTTGACCTCGGCTTTATCGGCCCCAGCCCCTATGTGATCGCCTCCTCCCAGGACAAGGGCAACCTCAAGATCATGGCCGGGCTGGAAACCAACGGCAAACCCTTTTTCCATGCCGTGATCATCGCCGCCAAAAACAACGCTGCCATCAACTCCCTGCAGGATCTCAAGGGCAAGAAGTTCGGTTTCGGTTCCAGACAGTCCACACTTTCCTGCTAGCTGGCCGGGTATGAATTCCTGGGCAAGCACGACAAGGTTGCCCGCAACGTGGCCATGGGCGGCATCGATGCCGGCGGGATCAAGGAAGCCGTGGCCGACGCGAATCTGGATAAACTCAAGATCATTGCCACATCCGTCCCTGTGTACGATTTCCTGTTCGTGGCCCACAAGACCATGCCCGCCTCCCAGTTCGAGGCCATCAGAACCGCCATGCTCGAACTCAAGGACCCCAAAATCCTCGGCTCCATCAAAAAGGGTGTCACCGGAATCATCCCCACCAAGGACAGCAACTACGACTCCCTGCGTGAAGTCATGGCCGCTGTTGACGCCAAATTGGGGAAATAGCGTTATTAGTGTGACGGCATAACAACGTGTAAGGGCGGTGAACAGGAATTTCTGTTCACCGCCCTTTTTGTGGTGGTTTATGGGGTGGTGATGGACTGACACGGACAGGGGACACGGACAAAGGCACGGACCTCCGACCTCAGACTGCCGACGTCTACCTTCTTCCTTCTTCCTTCACCCTTCTTCCTTCTACGTCCTCCTGCACCGCATCATTTCGATGGCATCCACGATGACCATATACAGCGACGGCACCAGAACCAGGGTGATCACCGTGGCGAAGACAATGCCGAAACCCAGGGAAATGGCCATGGGGATGAGGAATCTCGCCTGTCTGGATGTTTCGAAGATCATGGGGGCCAGACCGCCGAAGGTGGTCAGGGTGGTCAGCAGGATGGGCCTGAACCGGGCGATTCCGGCGGACAGGACCGCGTCATGGGCGTTCATGTTGTCTTCCTGGCGTTTCCTGTTGGCAAAATTGATGAGCACCAGGGAGTCGTTGACCACCACCCCGGACAGGGCAACGATGCCGAACATGCTCATGAGGCTCAGGGAATAGCCCATGAGGAGATGGCCCACCACCGCGCCCACAATGCCGAAGGGGATGCTGATCATGATGATCAGAGGCTGGGCATAGCTGCGAAAGGGCACGGCCAGAAGCCCGTAGATGACCAGCAGGGCCATGAGCAATCCTTCCACCAGACTGGTCATGGAATCACGCATGTCGGCCTGCTTGCCCTCGAAACTGTACGAGAGCCCCGGATATTTCAGGACCAGTGCGGGAAGGCTCTCGTCCATCAGAGCATCCAGGATCTCGTTGGCCTTGCTCTGGGGAATGACATTGGCGGTCACCTCCACGGTTCTTCGTCCGTTGTGCCGGTCGATGCTGGTGTACGCCCTGCCCGGATTCATGATCACGGCCTCGCGCAGGGGTATCTCCACCCCCGACGAGGACCTGATGATGAGTTCCTCGATATCGTGCTCAAAAATCCGTTCTTCCTTGGGAAGTCGGACCATCACCCTGACCTCGTTTCTCCCCCGCTGCTGCCGCAGGGCCTCGGCTCCGTAAAAGGCATACCGGACCTGTCTGGCAACATCCTCGGCCCGGAGTCCCAGACCTCTGGCCGAATCACGGATCTTGAAATCGAACTGCCGCTTGCCCGGCGTAAATCCGTCATCGATGTCCTTGACGTTGGGGTAGACTTCCAGGTCACGGGCCAGTTCGGCACTGGCCTTTTCCAGCACATCGATATCCCGATGACTCAGCTCCACGGTCAGGACCTTGCCCGATCCCGGCCCTCCGGAATCCGATTCATAGGTGATATATTCCAGACCCACCAGGTCTCCCACCCGTTCCCGCCATTTGCGGGTGAACGCTGAGGTGCTCATGGGGCGTATCTCGGGATCGGTGAGGTAGACCCGGACTTCGGAAGTAGCTCCCCCGTTCATGATCCGCGCGAAGATGCCGGTGACCAGATCATCCCCGCCGTGTTGATCCGCGACCTCCCTGCCCACATCGACCAGGATCTTCTGGATCTCCTTGGTCTTTTCAGCTGCCGATCTATACGGCAACACAGCGGTCACCTTGGCATAGTCCGCTTCGATCTTGGGAAACAGGGTCATGCCCATGCGACCGCTCTTCACATACCCGATGGTCACCAGAAGCACGGCGATGCCCAGGGAGATGGTCAGATACCGGTATGTCAGGGTCAGATCCAGAAACGGGCCGTATTTGGTTTTGACGATATGGACGAACCACCTGCTGAATCCCTGCTGCCGCTCGTGCAGCCACTGGAATATTCCCCAGCGGCGTCTGTCACGCTGATGGCCGAGATGGGCCGGAAGCACGAGCAGACTCTCCACCAGGGAGACCGCAAATACGCTGACCACCACCAGAGGAATCTGCCGGAACACCTTGCCCATGATTCCGGGTACGAAATACATGGGCATGAAGGTGACGATGTTGGTGAGCACGCTGAAGGTCACGGGCATGGCGATTTCCCGGGCCCCCTGAATGGCAGCGTCCTGAAAGGACATACCCCGCTGATGGTAGTTGTACACGTTCTCCCCCACCACGATGGCATCGTCCACAACAATCCCAAGGGTGATGATGAAGGCGAACATGGAGATCATGTTGATGGTCACCCCGAACCCGGGCAGGAGCAGCAGGGAGCCGAGAAAGGAGATGGGAATGCCCATGCTCACCCAGAAGGCCAGCCGGGTCTCCAGGAACAGGGCCAGACACAGAAACACCAGGCCGAGCCCCATGTACCCGTTGGTGAGGAGCAGATTCAGACGCTGTTTGTACACATTGGAGCGATCTTTCAGGATGTTCAGGGACAGACCTTTGGGAAGAATCTCCCTGAACGTCTCAAGGTTGCGCTTGACCGCGTCGGCCACCTCGATGGGTGTCTGATCGCCGATGCGATAGACATCGATGAGCACGGCCGGCTGACCGTCGAACGAGGCAAAGATATCACTGTCCTCGAAACCATCCTTGATGACGGCGATATCCTCGAGAAGGACATTGGTCCCGTCATTGGCGATGACGATGGGGATCTTGCCGAACTCCCGACCGTAATCCTTGCGTTCTTTGACCCTGACAAGGATCTCCCCGCCGCTGGTCTTGATTCCGCCTCCGGGAAGGTCCACCGAGGCTTTGTCGATACGGTTCGCGATCTCGGCCGTGGTCAGATTGTAACGACGCAGATTTTCCTGGGGCACTTCCACGCTGATCTCGAAATCCCGCACACCGTGGAGTTCCACCTGGGTGATGCCCGGGTCCTGGATCAACCGATCGCGCAGATCCTCGGCCGTCTCGCGCAGGACCCAGTCGGATTGATCCCCATGCAGGGCGATGGCCACCACCTCACGTTTCCGGGACATGATGGTCACGCTGGGTTCCTCGGCGTCATCGGGAAATGAGGTTATCCGGTCGACTTCGCTCTGGATGTCCTGGGCAAGCCGCTCGAGATTTTCGCCTTCGACGATCTCCACGACAACCGAGCCCGCTCCTTCACTGGCCGAAGAGGTGACGTCGTCCACTCCGTCGAGTCCCTGCACCGCTTCTTCAATGGGCAGAATGATCCCCTTTTCCACCTCGTCGGGGCTGGCTCCGGGATAGGCCACGGTCACGCTGACCTTGTCCATGTCAAAATCCGGGAACACCTCCTGCTTGATATGGCTGCCGATGATCAGCCCGCCGATGAGACAGACGATCATCACCAGATTGGCGGCCACGGAATTGCCGGCCATCCAGCCTATGGGCCCCTTGGGGGAAGTGGAAAACATGCTCATGAGTTGTCCGCGCTCCCTGTGGTCACGGGCGTGCCCGACCGGGTGTCATCGTCGGCAAGGCGTACCTCCATGCCTTGAACCGGCGCTGCAATATCCGAAAGAATGATCCGTTCCCCGGGCTGAACTCCGCCGGCAAGATAGACATCCCGGGCATCCCGCCAGGCCACTTCCACGGGTCTTATGTCCAGGGTGTTCTTCCCGGTGGCGATCCGGACGGTGTTGCCCTCATGCAGACCGTCTCGGGGTATGGCGACCACCTCGTCCAGAACCCTACCCTGGATATCCACCTCCACATATTCGCCCAGCAAAAGTGGCAGAAGCGAGGAATCAGGCCGGGTCAGGAGCAGGGGATCGTCCACCCTGACGAGCACCCTGGCCATACGCCCCTGGGATTCGATGTCCGCCAGGAGCCTGATGATCCGGCCGGTGCGATGGTTCAGTGCCATGCCCGAACGGATGCGTGCCGTGCTGCCCGTGCCGTGTCCTCCCATGGGGATGGAGATCCAGCCGAGACGATCCCGGGGAATGGAGGTCTCCACCCAAAAAGCATCCGTACCCACCAATGTGGCGATGGTGGTTGGCGTGGAGACCTGAGCACCGAGATCCACGTTCTTCTCCAGAACAACACAATTGAACGGTGCGGCAACAGATGTACGGGCAAGATCCAGCTCGGCCTGCTCCAGATCGAGACGGGCCTTTTGCACATCGGCGCGGGCCTGCTCCAGCTGGGGCTTGCGCAGGGCAAGGGCCGCATCTTCGGGGGCACGGTCCTGATCACCACGCAGCAATTCCCACTCCTTCTTGGCCACGTCCTGCTGCCCCTGCTCCAGGGCGAGGGATGCGCGAGCCTGCACCAGGGCAA
>CAYWJL010000171.1:0-2072 GCA_964458145.1 uncultured Desulfovibrionales bacterium
CGTACGTTCGTGTACCCTTCTTCCGTTTGACGTATCCGACGAAGAAGCCTGCAGCGCGGCCCTCGACCCGCTGCTCGAACATACCGTTCCCTATGCAATCATCAACAATGCCGGGTTTACTGCCGACAACCTCATGGTGTGGATGAAAAGCGAGGACTGGCAAAAGGTCCTGGCCGTTCATCTCAATGGGGTTTTCAATGTTACCCATACGGTTCTCCCCCGCATGCTGCGCAAACGGCAAGGGCGCATCGTCAATATAGCCTCCACGTCCGGAGAGACCGGTGTGGCCGGGCAGGTGAATTATTCGGCAGCCAAGGCCGGGCTCATCGGGGCAACCAGATCCCTGGCCGTGGAAATCGCCAAGCGCAATATTCTGGTCAATGCCGTTGCTCCCGGGTTTATCGATACCGGCATGATCGAAAGTCTTCCTCTTGATAAAATCACCCCCCAGATCCCCATGGGTCGCGTGGGAACGCCCGAGGAAGTGGCCGGTGTGGTGGCGTTTCTCTGTTCGCCCGAGGCATCCTATATCACGGGGCAGGTTTTTGCCGTGAACGGAGGCATTCATACCTGATGAACAAGGTTGCCATTACCGGAATCGGTATCATCTCAAGCATCGGCAATGACGTCGACACGGTCTCCCGGGCCCTTGCTCAGGGAACGTCCGGGATCATTGTCGATCCTGAACGGGAATCCCTGGGCTTTGCCTCCCCCCTGACAGGACACATACGCGGATTCGACGAAAAAAAATGGCTCAATCGGAAACAGCGAAAGACCATGCCCGATTTTGCCATGTGGACCTTTGCCGCCGCCATAGAGGCCATCGATCTCTCCGGCCTTGCCCTGGACGATCTCCGGAACGACCGCACCGGGATCATCATGGGCAATGACTCGAGTTCCATAGCGGCCATCGACCAGGTCAATCTCTTGAAAGAACGGGGCGAGACCGCGCTCATTGGCAGCGGGCATGTATTCCGTTCCATGACATCCTGCGTCAGCATGAATCTGGGCACCCTGCTGAAAGCCAAGGGGGCCTGCTGGACCCTGAGTTCGGCCTGCTCCAGCGGAGCCCATGCCGTGGGACAGGCTGCTGACCTCATTGCCCTGGGCAGGCAGGACCGGATGATCTGTGGCGGAGCCCAGGAAATCAACTGGCAGTCCATGTGCAGCTTCGACGGATTGAATGCCTTTTCCCCCCGAACCGAAAAGCCCGCCACAGCGAGTAGACCATTTGATGCGAACCGCGACGGACTCGTTCCCAGCGGCGGGGCAGCCATCGTTGTCCTGGAAAATTTCGATATGGCAGTCAAACGGGGAGCCGACATCCTCGGAACCGTAGCCGGATACGGTTTTTCATCGGATGGCGCGAATCTTTCCGTGCCCAGTCGCGGCGGGCTCGCCCGGTCTATGCAGATGGCTCTGGATAACGCGGTTCTTGCCCCTGCGGATATCGATTATATCTGCGCCCACGCCACCTCGACCCCTGCCGGGGATGATGTTGAAGCTCGCAACATTCTTGATGTCTTCGGGAATGACGGCCCCCAGGTCTCGTCCACGAAATCCATGACCGGCCACGAACTGTGGATGTCAGGAGCCTCCGAGGTGGTGTACGCGACCATCATGGCCAGAGACGGCTTCATCGCCCCCAATATCAATTTCAAGACGCCCGACACGTCCTCGGCGCACCTGAACATCGTCACGGAAACCGTGCGCAGATCCCCCCGCAACGTACTCTGCAACGCAGCCGGATTCGGCGGTACCAATGCCTCATTGGTCTTGAGGTTCTAGGGCATGCGGTACGATTTTGTCCTTATAGGAGCTGGCGTTTCCGGCATGAGCGCCTCCCTCATCCTGGCCCGGCACGGATACCGGGTCGCTCTGGTGGAAGCATTTCCCAAACTCGCACCCACCTTGCGGGGATTCAAGCGGGAGGGGGTATTCTTCGATACCGGGCTTCACTACCTGGGAAGTTACGGCAAGCACGAAATTCTGGATACCTACTTCAAGTATCTGGGCATCAACGACCATGAACGCGTACCGTACGACACCAACGAGTTCGCTCATATGCGGTT
>CAYWJL010000171.1:2082-5272 GCA_964458145.1 uncultured Desulfovibrionales bacterium
GTCTCCAGGCCTATTTGTCCGCATGTTTTCCCAATGAGACGCAGGGCATCGCCTCCTATCTGCAAGCGGTTCGCGAGGATTTCGCATCCTCCCCCTTTCTGAATCTCGAGCACTCCTTTTCCATGGAATCCATGATGTCCATGGCAGACGACAGAACCCTTGCCGACGTCATGCATTCTCTGACGAGCGATCCGCTCCTTACGGCCATCCTCTCCATGCATGCCTTGCTGTACGGGGTATCCCCCAATGAAACACCGTTCACCAATCATGCAAAAGTTGTGGGATCGTATTACCAGTCGGTCCATGGAATCCGGGGCGGGGGTATCAGCCTGGTTCGCAGTTTTGAAAATGCCTTGAAAAAAGCCGGGGTGGAACTCATTTGCGGGAACGGGGCCGAAGAGATTCTCCTCACTCCCCGTGGGGACATCCGGGCGGTTCGTCTGAGGCGGGGTGACATCCTGGAAACATCCGGGGTCATTTGCACGACCCATCCCAAGGTTCTCCTGGATCTTGTCCCTTCGGAAGTCTTCCGCCCGGTGTACAGACGCCGATTGCACAATCTCGAGGAAACCGTCTCGGCGTGCATGCTTTTCGGTATTGCCGACCGACCCGTCGACTGTCTTGAAAACCGGAACATGTTCGTCTGCAATGAAGCCGATATACACGCCTTTTTTCATCCGAACCGGCAACCGGAACAGGGGCCGTTCTACATTGCCTCGTCAGCCCATGCATCCTCCACGGACGCCAGGGGAATCGTTGTCATCGCCCCGGGTCAGATGAAAGATTTGGCACATTGGCAGGATTCCCATACGGGCACAAGGCCGCAGGCATACAAAGACTGCAAGAAGCAATGCATGGACATCATGTGGGAGAAGCTCTTATCCGGGTGCCCGGAATTGTCGGGTGTACGCATCGTGGAAGGAGCCACTCCTCTGACTCTGCGTGACTACACCCATTCCCCGACGGGAAGCCTCTATGGCACACGGCATTCCGTCCACCAATTCAACCCGGTCCCGGCAACCCGGCTGCCGGGTCTTTTTCTGGCAGGACAGTCCATTGTGGCCCCCGGCATTCTGGGGGCCACGGTGTCTGCGTTTCTCACCTGCGGTTTCATCATCGGCCACAACATCCTCAGAAAGGAGCTTCTGGCATGCGCCTGAAAAGGGTCGTCATCACGGGCATGGGAGGAGTCTCCCCCTTCGGCAAGGGACTCGAATCCATGTTCACCGCCCTGGAAACAGGAAAGAGCGGCATCTCCGCATATCCCGAACTCGAGGAAATCGGCGGCCTGGGTCCCCGCATCGCCGGTCGGGTCCGGGACGTGGACCCCAGAGAAATTCCCCGCAAGCATCGCCGTTCCATGTCCCCCATGTCCATCTACGCACTGCTCGCGGCCAAGGAAGCACTGGAGCAGGGAGGTGTGCCCGAGTCCACCGTCACCAGCGGCAGCCTCGGGATTGCTCTTGGTTCGACCATCGGCAGCGTGGACACCATGGAGGCATTTTTCAAGGAATACCTGGTCACGCAGAGCATCGAACGGATCAAGTCCATGCTTTTTTTCCGGCTCATGGGGCATTCCTATGCGGCCAATGTGGCACAGACCCTGGGTCTCACGGGATCACAGGAAGAACCCTGGCTCCTTCCGCGGCCTGCTCGACCGGCAGTCAGGCGGTGGGGCTCGGCTACGAAGCCATCGCCCTCGGCCGTCAGGATCTGATGCTCTGCGGCGGGGCGGATGAATTCCATCCCCTGGCCATCGGCACCTTCGACATCATGCACTCGGCCTCCACGGGCTATAACGACAGGCCCGAGAAAACCCCGCGCCTCTTTTACAAAGACCGGGACGGTATCGTGTGCTCCGAGGGCGCAGGTATCGTGCTTCTGGAATCCCTTGATTCGGCCCTGGCGCGCAAGGCCGAGATTCTGGCCGAAATCGTCGGGTTTGCCACGACCTCCGACAGTTCGAGCATCGTCAATCCCGATCCCACACCCCTTGTCGCCTGCATGCGTTCGGCCCTGGAACAGGCGAATCTTGCAACCGGGGACGTGGATTATGTCAACGCCCATGCAACAGCCACCGTCCAGGGTGACGAGGCCGAAGTCCGGGCCATACACGAAGTCTTTGGATCATCCATCCCGGTATCCAGCCTCAAGGGACACCTGGGACACACCATGGCTGCCAGCGGAGCCCTGGAACTTGCGGCCTGTGTGCGCATGCTCCAAACCGGGATGCTCATTCCCACCCTCAATCTTGATCATCCCTCACCCGAATGTACCGGTGTCCATCTGCTCCAGGAGATGGAGCCCTGCGCCGCAAACGTCATACTGAAAAACAATTTTGCCCTGGGCGGGGTCAATTGCACGATCGCCTTAAGGAGATACTCCCATGACTAACGAAGAACTCATCCGACGCACCAACGCGGCCCTTGCCGAAGAATTTGAACTGGACCCGGCCATGATGACTCCGGAAGCATCCTTCAAGGATGATCTGGGGCTGGACAGTCTCGACGCCGTGGACATGGTCATCGTTCTGGAGCAGGAATTCGGCATCAAAATCGGCAAGGACCCCCAAATTGCCCAGGTAGCCACAATGGCCGATCTCTACTCGTTCATCACCACCAAAAAAGATGAGCTGACAGCAGCCTGATGGGTCGCCCTTGCGGATGATGAGCGCTTTGCAATCCATTGCCCGAGCTTTGGGCAACCTCGGCATGAACCTCTTTTTCTATACGGGATTCACCCTTCTGACGGGATTCACCATTGTCGGTTCACCGCCCGTGTACATCTTTCTGCGTCTTGCGGGGAAATACGATTCCGGCCAGGCGGTTCGTCGCGTCATCTGGTTTTACGGAAAAGGGTGGGTCCGACTGGCCTCCCTGCTCGTTCCCTTCAGAGTCACCCACGACTGCGCGGAAAACCTGCCCGAAACATGCATCGTGGTTGCCAACCATCTCTCGTTTTTCGATGCGTTCTGTCTGGGTATCCTGCCCATGTACAATCTGGTGTTTGCCGTCCGTTCATGGCCTTTCAAGATTCCTTTCTATGGGCCGTACATGCACACGGCGAAATATCTGAATACCGAACGGCTGTGTTACGAGGAGTTTCTCGCCCAGGCACGGGAACGGCTGGAACACGCCATGACCCTGATCATCTTTCCCGAAGGCACCCGAAGCGCATCCGGACAGATGGG
>CAYWJL010000172.1:0-5270 GCA_964458145.1 uncultured Desulfovibrionales bacterium
GGTTCCGGCTTTCATTGGGACACCTGGACCATTGACGTTGCCTACAGCTACCTGACTGTCAAAGATCGTAATTTCGAAGCACGTCCAGCCGCTGGTGTCTATGACAGCACCTTTGAAGACGGCGACTCCCACCTCTTTGCCTTTAACGTGGGTTACCGGTTCTAACCAACCGATTTTCTCATCCACCCATAAGACCGCCTGAATCATCGTGATCCGGGCGGTCTTTTTTTTGCCTGCACCCTCAAAAAAATTCCTTGCTTGCCGTAAAATTATGTTTTGCCCGGATGGGCTCTCCTTACGGTACAAATAGCCGACCATGGCGGGGTACGCAGATCAATGCACTGGAATCATAAAGACTTGCTCGACATAGACCAGCTGAGCCGGGAGGAGATCGGGTATATTTTTGAGGTTGCCGACCGGTTTGCTGAGGTGAACAAACGGCCGGTGAAAAAAGTTCCGGTCCTCAAGGGCAAATCGGTTGTCCTTTTTTTTGCCGAACCCTCCACCCGCACCAAGACCTCCTTTGATATCGCGGGCAAACGACTTTCCGCAGACACATTTTCCCTGGCCCAGACAGGCAGCTCCCTGCAAAAGGGCGAGACCCTCAAAGACACGGCCCTGACCCTCCAGGCCATGGCTCCCGACGGGATCGTCCTTCGCCATTGGTCCAGTGGAGCTGCATCCTTTCTGGCCGAGCGGCTGGACTGCTCCATCATCAACGCGGGTGACGGCCGCCATGCCCATCCCACCCAGGCCCTTTTGGACGGGTTCACCCTGCGTCAGGTCTGGGGGGAAGACTTCAGCGGCAAGACCGTACTCATCCTCGGCGATATCGCCCACAGCCGTGTGGCCCGTTCGGACATCCGATTGTTGACCATGCTCGGTGCCAAGGTCCGACTGTGCGGGCCGCGTACCCTGCTCCCCAGCGGTGTTCGCACCTGGCCCGTGGCCGTGTTCGACAATCTTTCAGAGGCCTGTCAGGGCGTGGACGCCATCATCTGCCTGAGGCTCCAGCTCGAACGTCAGAAGGCCGGGCTCCTTCCGGATCTGCGCGAATACGCCATGACCTACGGCCTGGGTTTCTCCCACCTGGAGCAGGCCGCCCCGGACGTTCGCATCATGCACCCCGGCCCCATCAACCGCGGGGTCGAGATTTCCTCGGCACTTGCCGATGCCCCAAACAGCCTCGTCCTGGATCAGGTAGCCTCGGGCGTGGCCGTACGCATGGCCATTTTGTATCTGTATCTGACCCGAGAAATATCCGAATAGCCCTCTTCGCCATAAACTGCTTTTCTCCGCGCCTCTGCGCGAAAAAAAAGGTGATCCCATGTCCGCACCCCAACACATCATCCGTAATGTCACATGGCAGAACCAATCCATGGATCTCCTTCTCGACCGGGGAACCATCCAGGGACTCGTACCGAGCAACAAGGGTCGGGATATCACCCCGATGGATCACGAAACAGACGCACGGGGTGCCTGGCTCTTCCCCAGCCTCATCGACGCCCATGTGCACCTGCGCGAACCTGGACAGGAGTACAAGGAAACCATTGCCACGGGTCTCCAGGCCGCTCTGGGAGGCGGTTTCGGACAGGTCATGTGCATGGCCAACACCGATCCGGTGAACGACCGCGCCCAGATCACGGAATTCATCCTGGATACGGCATCAAAAACCCATCCGAACGGTCCTCGTGTCCGTCCGGTAGGTGCCCTGACCAAAGGACTGGCCGGCAAGGAACTCGCCCCGCTGGCCGAATTGGCCAAAGCAGGGTGTGTGGCCTTTTCCAACGACGGCGTGCCCGTGGGGGACAATGATCTCTTCCGCAGATCCATGGAATACGCCGCCGATCTCGGTCTCAAGGTCATCGATCACTGCGAAGACCCGACCCTCTCCGGCCACGGTGTGATGAACGAAGGCGTGCTCTCCGGACGCATGGGACTCAAGGGAAGCCCTTCGGTGGCTGAATCCCTGCAAGTTGCCCGGGACATCCTGCTGGCCGAATACCTGAACATTCCCGTTCATCTGGCCCATATCAGCTGCAAGGAATCCGTGGAGCTGATCCTCATGGCCAAAGAAAAGGGACTTCCGGTAACCGCTGAAACCTGCGCCCACTACCTGCTCTGGGACGAAACCATGGTCGAGGGTTACAACACCCTGGCCAAGGTCCATCCACCACTGCGCACGCGGGAAGATGTCCTGGCCATGCGCCGGGCCGTCAAGGAAGGGATCATCGACATCCTGGTCACGGATCACGCACCGCACGCGGATTTCGAAACGGAAACCACCATGGACGAGGCCCCCAACGGCATCTCCGGCCTGGATACTGCCCTTTGCCTCTACGTCTCTCTGGTCAGCAAAGGGGTACTCACCCATGAGGACATCGTCACCCGGTGCGCCGCTCGACCTGCCCGGATATTCAACCTTCCGGTGAACGGATTCGCACGGGGAGACCGGGCCGATTTCGTACTTTTCGATCCCGAACACGCCTGGACAGTCCAGCCTTCCACCCTGCTTTCCAAGGGCAAAAACACCCCTTGCATGGGCACGACTCTTCTGGGTAAAGTGACCGCTCACTATCTTGAAGGAAATCTCGCCTACAGCCTTGAAACGGAATAAACCAGCCATCCCTACGCGACCATGCGTTCAGCCCATCGGACAAGGAGATATCTCGATGCAGCCTATCAAAGACGCGGCTTCCATATGTAAAACCATCATGCGAAACGGGTTCGATGCCTACATCATCAACCTGTCCCTGCAGAATAAAATTCTGAACACCGGCGACGAACAGGAAATCGACATATGCACGGACATGGACTTCGACAGTCTGAGCAAGCTCTTCCCGGACATCCGCAAGGCAGATGATCCGATCCGCAAGGGTGTCCTCTCTCAAGGCGGAGTGATTTTTTCCTTTTATCAGGGTGACGTAGGCAAGGGGTCATACATCGATGCCAGCGTGACAAAGCTGACCCCCAGACTGCTCAAGATGATGGAAGACCAGGACGGCCTGCCCCTGGACGTGGCCTGTCCGACCATTCCCCAGCCCAAGGATGTCTATAACGGATTCGAAGATTTTTCATCGGGCGAGATCAAACTCGTGGGCATTCCCGACGAAACCCTGAAAAGGGATTATCTCCTGGCCGTCCGGGCGTTGCGTTTTTCCGCCAATTACAATCTGCCCATCGAAGCGAACACGTGGCTTTCTCTTTTGCGCTCGGCCCGTCGAGTAGCCGACTACGTGCGCATCTCCGACATCATGGACGAGTGGCGCAAGGTGGAAGCGGAAAACATGTGCACCTTCGTCCAGTACCTCTTCGACACCATGATCATCCACGGGATCATCCCCGAACTCATGCCTTTGACCCGCATCTATCTGCCCACGGAAAACGGGGATGCCAAGGAAAGCATCTGGGATCACATGATCGCCACCATGCGCCATTATCCCGAAGAACTTCCCTATGACTGGTACGGAACCCTGGCCTGCATGTTTCTGGATATCGGCAAGGTATTCACAGGGGAATCCTTTGACGGCAACCTCATCTTCTACCAGCACCATCAGGTGGGAGCCAAGGTGACCCGGAAGATTCTCCGCCGCCTGGGATTCGATCCCGAGGACATCGATCTCATCTGCCATCTGGTCAAACACCACATGCGCTTTCATTTCATGCTCAATGACAAGGGTATCCGCCGGTTCAAGGGACTGGACGATTATCCCCGCCTGATCGAACTGGCTCGGGCCGAGGTCAAGGCAAGCAACGGCACATACACCGAATTCAACCACAACATGAAGATGCTCGAGCGGGCCGATATCGACGAGGACATGCTCGAACCCCTGCTCAACGGGCAGAAGATCATGGAACTGGCCAAGATCCATCCCGGCCCCATGGTCGGATTGATCCGCGACGCCCTGCTCCAGGCTCAGATATCCGGTGATGTGAACACGGTGGACGAAGCCAAACAATTCGTTGTGGACTACAAGGAAAAGGAGAAGATCCAATAGACAACATCCTGGATCTCACGTTTGCGGAACTCGAGGACCGTCTGGTCACCATGGGTGAACCCAAGTTCCGAGCCTCTCAGGTATGGGCCTGGCTGTGGCGGCACGGGTGCCGGGATTTCTCGACCATGACCAACGTGGCCAAGTCACTGCGCACGCGCCTGGCCGAGACCTGGACCATTGCCTGGCCCCGGGTGCACACCCTGCAGGAAAGCAAGGATACCACGGTCAAACTCCTGCTGGAGTACGAAGACGGTGCTCTGGTGGAAACCGTGCTCATTCCGGAAAAGGACCGGTTCACCCAATGTCTGTCCACCCAGATAGGCTGCGCCATGGGGTGCACCTTCTGCAGTACCGGGCAGATGGGATTTCTGCGCAACATGACCGGCGGGGAAATCGCCATGCAGGTCCTTGTGGCCCGGGAGTTCCTGCGCGAACGCGATAAGGGTGACCGGCTGACCAACCTGGTTTTCATGGGCATGGGCGAACCCCTCATGAACTGGCCCGAGGTCAAACGGTCCATGCAGATCCTGCACAGCGAACACGGCCTCAATTTCTCCCGGCGCAAGATCACTCTGTCCACCTGCGGCATCAAGAAGGGACTTTTGGAATTCGCCAAACAGGGAATGGCCCTGCCCGCCATCTCCCTGCACGCACCCACCCAGGAACTCAGGGAACAGATCATGCCCGGCGCGTCCAAACTACATCTCAGCGAACTCATGGCCACCCTAGAGAGCTATCCCCTGCAGCCAAGGGAACGGGTGACCATCGAGTACATCCTGCTGGGCGGAGTCAATGACTCACAGGATCACGCCAGACAACTCGTCAAACTCCTGTCACGTCTCAAGTGTAAGGTGAACCTCATAGCCTTCAACCCCGGCCCGGGCATCCCGTACAAAAGCCCGACCCGGGAAGCGGTGCTCGCCTTTGAGAAAGTCCTCTGGGACAAAGGAATGACCTGCATCCTGCGCAAGAGCAAAGGCCAGGACATCGCCGCCGCCTGCGGCCAGCTGCGGGCTGAAGTTGACAATTAAATGCGTTCTCACGTTCCCTTGCAGATGACTGATGAACTCCGATATTCCCTATGAAATCATCACGCTCGAGCCGGATTGGATTCTGGACGACGAGCCCATGGGGACCAAGGATAAATTCTGGATCAAATTTCCAACGGAAGATACGCCCTGGTTGTTCAAATATCCGCGCATCAATGATGGAATACCGACCGGAGAACATTGGGCCGAAAAAATATCCGCTGAAATAGCGCGGCTGCTACAC
>CAYWJL010000173.1:0-5251 GCA_964458145.1 uncultured Desulfovibrionales bacterium
CTCCAAACTCGTAGTAAAAGTGCCTGATGGCTTGTAAGGAGTACTCAGGTGTATATGGAATTGAGGATATAGCAGCAGTGGGAGTGATCACACCCAAATCATTGGTAGGTGAATGAGCACTGTAAAACTGATGGTTATCGCTTGCTGTCAGCCCCCAGCATTTGGCACTATATCCTTTAAAGTTTTTGGGATTCTCAATGCAATATTGCCGGTTGATCAGGGTGTGATTTACATTTTGCTCCCAATAGTTGGCATACTGGTCCGCCAGCATGCGGGGATCGAGTCCCAGAAAGGAGCAGCCGCCTGCCACGGCCTCACGAACCGGTATGTCCTTTTCCCGGACAAAACATTCCACGTTGGACTGCAAAGCGATTTCGCTCAAGGTCGTTGCAAGCCCGCCCCGGGTGGGATCGCGCAGAACATGGATCTCAGGAATCTCTTCGAGAAGACGGACAATGAGATGATTGAGGGCCGCGGAGTCGCTTTCAACCGGAGCATCAAATGAAAGCCCTTCCCGCTTGGACAGAATGGTCAGTCCGTGGTCGCCCATGGTGCCGCTTATGAGGATGGCATCGCCCGGTCGTGCGTTGTGACCGCTCGGACCGGGATTTACAAAAATCTCTCCCACGCCCGTGGTGTTGATAAAAATCTTGTCGGCAGCCCCCTTGGGAACCACCTTGGTGTCTCCGGTGACCACTTCAACCCCGGCGTTTGTGGCCGCCTGCCCCACCGAGGCGATGATCCGTTCGAGCACATCCATGTCCAACCCTTCCTCGAGGATCAGGCCGCAGGTGATGAATCTCGGCCGAGCTCCGAGCATGGCCACATCGTTGACCGTACCGTGTACGGCCAGGGAGCCGATATCCCCTCCCGGAAAAAACAGGGGATCGACCGTGAACGTATCCGTACTCATGGACACTGGTCCGGAAAGTTCGAGATACGCGGCGTCATCGAGCCGGTTGAGCCGGTCATTGCCCAGATATTTGAGAAACATCTCGGAGATGAGACGCTGGGAAGCCTTGCCGCCACTGCCGTAATCCAAAAGGAGTTTCTGACTCATGAGATGTGCACATCCTTAACAAACCGGTTCTTCAGGGGCTGGACCAATCATTTCAAAGCACCAGCCTGTACAGCTGTGAAAAAACGCTCACCAGATCGATGCACGTTTTCCGTGCCAAACCGGTTGTGGGTAATGGGATAAAAAATCAGATCTGATACTTGTAGTAGGCCGCGCAGGAACCTTCCGTCGAAACCATGCAGGGTCCCACCGGATTGGCGGGTGTGCAGACTTTCTTGAACAGCGGGCACTCGTCAGGACGAATCTTGCCCCGAAGTACATCCCCGCATCTGCACCCGGCCAGCGGAGGAACATCGGGCAGGGTCAAGCCGAGCACACGCATGGCATCGAAATCACCGTACGTCTCCCGAATACCGAGCCCGGCTTTGGGAATGGACCCGATTCCCCGAAACAGGGCATCGCAGGGCTCAAAGACCTCGTTCATGATCTCCTGTGCCTTGAGATTGCCGAGGTCGGCCACGGCCCGGCCATACCCATTGGTCACAGAGGCCTCGCCATTGTTGCGCATGCGTATGAAGGTCAGGATGGACCGCAAAATATCCAGGGGCTCAAAACCGGTCACCACTGCCGGAATACCGTGTTTCTCGGCCAAAAACCTGTAAGGTTCCAGCCCCGTGACCATGCACACATGCCCGGGGAGCATGAACGCGTTGACCGCCAGGTCGGGATCTTCCACCAGCACCTCCATGACCGGAGGCACGAGCTTGTGGAAGGAGAGAACCAGGAAATTGTCCACGCCCTGTTCCCTGGCGATCTTCATGGTAGCGGCTATGGTCGGCGCGGTGGTTTCGAAACCCACGCCCAGAAAAACGACCTTGTCTCCCGGGTTTTCCCTGGCCAGGTTGACCGCGTCAAAGGGTGAATAGACCACCTTGATCCTGGCCCCTTCGGCCTGGGCTGCCTTGAGGTTACGCTTGTTCGGTCCCGGTACGCGCATGAGGTCCCCGAACGTGGCCACGATGACATCCTTGCGCTCGGCCAGTTCCAGAAAGGCGGCGACTTCTCGCTCATGGGTCACACAGACCGGGCAGCCCGGGCCGGACAGATGAACAACCTCGTCGGGAAGCAGGGATCGAACTCCGCTCTGAAAAATGGACACGGTGTGCGTTCCGCAAACTTCCATGAACCTCAGTTCTTCACCGAGTTCCTCTTTGATCCTGTCGACAACAGACCGGCACAGCTCAGGATCTTTGAGTTTTTGTTCAAGAGAGTTCAAGGTTCAACCCCTCTTCGAACAATTTGATGGTCTCGAGTCCTTCTTCCCTGTCGAGACGACGCAGAGCGAAACCGGCGTGGACAATGACAAAATCGCCGACATCGGGTTGTTCATCGATAAGCTCGAGGCGAACCTCGTTGGCGACTCCGCCGATTTCAACCTGCGCGACATTCTCGTTGATACTCTTGATTTCCATGGGAACTGCCAGGCACATAGTCTGTTTTCCTCCTTTGCTTTTTGTGACAGGTGTTGATAAGCCTCCCGAAATGGCGTGTCAACCAAGGGGCGCTGACACGCTTTTTTCAACCATTTTCCGGCGAAATCCCCGGTGACCGGCACATTCATCATCGTTTCACTCGCCCCGCACACCTTCATGACCCGAACATCCCCTGATTTCCCCACGCCAAAACCCAGCATTTCGTCCTGTGACATGAGCATCCCGCCACTCCTGGATATCGACCCGTCTTGGATGATTCCCTCGCCCGCCCAGTGCATGGCATGGTGGGACACGTACGAAATGCTGAACAATATCCGTGAACATAGTCTCGCTGTCACCCGCGTGGCCCTGTCCATCACCCGAAAAGTCCTTGAACATTCACCACAGATCTTTGCCTGTGACCCGACAACCATTGTCCAAGCAGCAGCCCTGCTGCACGACCTGGCCAAAACCTACTGCATCCTCCACGGCGGCAACCACGCCCAAATCGGCGCTGCCTGGGTCATCGCGCTGACAGGCAACCCGGCCATAGGACACGCCGTGCTCCATCACATATCCTGGCCGGGAAAAATCGATGCCTGCAACCATTTCATTCCCCTGGTGGTCGCCTACAGCGACAAACGGGTCAGACACGAGGTGGTCGTTTCCCTCGAGGACCGTCTGGAAGACCTCATGATCCGCTACGGCACGAACGCCCATCGCAAGGCCATGATCCGCAAGGCGTTTGATCAGGTAACAACCATTGAACGACAACTTGAACAGCTCACAGGAGTCCCGCTTCATGCGCATTCTTTTGATAGCAGGCGGCTGGTCCAATGAACGGGAAATAGCCCTGCTCGGCGCCCAGGAGATCACAAAGGCCCTGCTCGGACTCGGCCACGAGGTCATCCCCTTCGACCCGGCCCGGGATCTCCACGGGCTGATCCCGGCGGCCAGGGCATGCGATTTTGCCTTCATCAACCTGCACGGTTCTCCGGGTGAGGATGGCCTCATTCAATCCATTCTCGACTCCGTTCCCATCGCCTATCAGGGCGCAGGTCCTTCTGCGTCCCAGCTGGCCCTGAACAAAGCCGCCACCAAGATGCTCTATGCACAGCACGGGCTGACCACTCCGAAATGGTCTTTCATCCCGGGCACAACCAGAGACCACCAACGACCTGTCGCGTTCGGCTTTCCCCGAGTCATCAAGCCGTGCACCGCAGGATCGAGTGTGGGAATTTTCTTTGCCCACTCCCCCGCAGATTACGAAACAGCCCTTGCCCATGCCGATCTTATCGGCCAGGATCTCATTGTGGAAGAACAGATCAGAGGCCGGGAAGTCACGTGTGCGGTCCTGGACGACCGACCATTGCCGCCTGTCCTCATCACTCCCCGAAAAGGTGTTTTTTTCGATTACACGAGCAAATACGAGGACGAGGGTGCCGAGGAGATCTGCCCCGCACCCATCGGGACCAGGCTGACAACCGAGATCCAGGAACTGGCAGTCACGGCACACAGGATACTCGGCATTCAGGACTACAGCCGGACGGATTTCATCGTGGACGACCGGGGATGTCCCTTTGCCCTTGAAACCAATACATTGCCGGGAATGACCAGTGCCTCGCTCCTCCCCAAGGAAGCCCGCGCAGCAGGTATGTCCTTCGAGGATCTCATTGACGAACTGATCACACTGGGAATGAGGAAAACCTCATGAATGCACGTCTCTTCACCCTGCTCTATACCCTGATCTGGACAATGGCACTTCCCTTTGTCTTCCTGAACAAACGGCTGAGAGAGCATTGGCGCGAGCGGCTGGGATGGGGAGATACCGGAAAAAAACATGACGTGTGGATTCAGGCCGCATCTGTGGGTGAAGCGTTCCTGGCCGTTTCCCTTGCCGAGCATCTGCTCCGGGAGAGCTCCGACCTTGACGTGCTCATCACCACGAACACATCCCAAGGCTATGACATCCTCACCGACCATGTTCACAACCAGCGCAGTCCCAACACGCCGGTTGTCCGCATCTGCCCACTGGATCACCCATGGATCATTGATCGCTTCATGCAAAAGACAGCACCCCGAGCCGTGGTCCTCCTGGAGACGGAACTCTGGCCGGGTCTCCTTGGGGCATGCAGAAAACGCGACTGCGCGGTACTCGTTGCCAACGCCCGCATGAGTCCCAAGAGTTTTTCCGGCTACATGCGTCTTGGCTCGGTACTTCGCGCACTTTCCCCCAAAGAGATCATGGCCATATCTCCAAACGATGCGGCTCGTTTTTCCATGATCTTCGAGGATGCCCATGTATCGACCATGTCGAACATCAAATTCGACCGTATTGCCGACAGCCCCGCCATAACCTACGTTGCCAACCCCCTCTCCCGCTTTTTCAGGCCGTCCGCCAAACTCGTGGCCCTGGGGTCCATCCGGGAAGAAGAAGAGCCTGCCATCGGCGACACACTGACCCGTCTCATGAAGGACCACCCCACAACCATCGTCGCCCTGGTTCCCAGGCACCAGCATCGGATTCAGGCATGGCAAGAGTTTCTCGAATCTGCCGGCATTTCATGGTTACTACGTTCGGAACTTGACACCCCTGTCAAACCGGGCACGGTGGTTCTCTGGGACCGATTCGGCGAACTCCCTGCCGTCTACGCCCTGGCCAAGAACGCATTCGTGGGCGGCAGTCTGGTTCCACTGGGCGGTCAGAACTTTCTCGAACCCCTGGCTCAGGGTGTGCGCCCGGTCATCGGTCCCTCCTGGA
>CAYWJL010000174.1:0-3974 GCA_964458145.1 uncultured Desulfovibrionales bacterium
CCACGGGGATCGTAATTCCCTCCGTTTCGATCCAACCGGCAAGGTGGCCGGTCTGACCACGATCATGGATCAGGTCGGCATTATGAGCCCGGACGGAACGAAGGTAACCATCCGCCCCGACATCCGAAAAAGCTATTGCAACGAAGACATGCTCGAACCCGTACCCATGCGGGTCGTGTTCGAGGAAACCAAGGTATCCTTCCAGACCGGGCCGGCAAAGATCGCCTCGTATCCCATCCCGCCCAACACTTTTGCGCTCTCTTCCATGTCCAGCGTGAATCCGAAACTGAAGATACACATGGATACGTTCACGCTGCAGCAGGGGTGCGCATTGGCCTGATGATTTCTGCCCCGGCGGGGAAGAGCATGTTCTTTTTGTAACGCCAAGACCAGAAAGCCCCTGCACGTTTGTGCAGGGGCTTTCTGATTCATGAAGGATTGGATACCGAGAGGCTACGGATGGTCCGTATTCTCTTTTTCCAGCAGATCAAGGTAACGGAACAATCCATGTTCCATGCTCGTACCTTGAAGGGCATAGGCTGCCTGCGGGGGAGCGTAGCTCAGAAAATTGTATCTGACCAGATCTCCCAATTCCTGCCTGAGTTCTGCCTCCGTCCAGACCTGGCCGGTTACGAGTTCACCAAGGTCACGCAACTTGAATGACGGCCTGGTGGGAATGATAGCAGCTATCGTCTTCCAGAGTTTTTGCTGACGGCCATCCAATCCGATCCGATCCTCGAAACCATTAGCCTGCGTCATGAGGTAATCCTGCATGAGCTTGTCAAATTCGTGCTGGGGAATCCGACCTTTATTTCCCCTGGTCAGGAGTTTACCCAGAAAATTGGAAATCTCCCAGCACGATCCCCCGAAAAAATCCCACACGGCATTCTTTTGATCTTCAGTGAGGACAAACGAATCAATCTTACTGTATTTTTTGAGATCGCTCAACCACTCCAGGACATGATCGTGGCCGATATATCCGATTTCCATGAGATCGCTGGTTTTCTTGAGCTTGCTGTCATTGTAGATCCGCTCGATAAAATATCCGTCGGAACTGGCAATGAGTACGTGACACAGGTGGGCTTCCTTGGTCATGGCCACGAAAAAATTGAACATCTCCTTCAGGAGCTCGCGCTGCCCATTGAAATAGATCGCATCCAGAGCCTGCAATTCATCGATGATGATCACAGGGCGCTTGCCTTTTTTGACCTGGTTCTTCAATTCCCGTTTCATAACCACAAACGGGTCAAGTTCACGACTTTCAAGCCCTTTGATGGTTTCCACGCTCAATTTGAAAACCTTCAGATCGTACTGGCGTGTTTCCTTGACGTGTTCACCGGTCTTGAGTTCGAAAAATGCTTTCAGAAAACTGTCGTAATTGACGAGCAACAGCTCCCGGAGATTGAAGTGCTTGATATCGTACAGATTACTGTCCAGATGCCGCTCGATGAAATGGTAGAGCAATGTCGTCTTTCCGCTTGATTTCCGCACATACAGAAAGAGTATGTTTTTTGACTATTCCGCAAAACATGATTCCAGAAATTCCATTTCTTCTTCACGATCGATGAACGGGGCGACATTGATCAATGGTTTGAGATTCTGCATACTAGTGTCCTTTGAGCTCGTGATCATGAAATTTTTGAGGTTTGTCCGGGAAAAAATAAGCATCTACGCATAGATATCAATAGCAACACGCTCCAAAACGCGTAGGGGCGATTTATGAATCGCCCGTTTGTGCAGCCCCCCGGTAGGGGCTGCACAAACAATCTTTGACATCCTGCGTAGGTAACGGTTGTTTTCAACTGTGCGTATCCGTGTAGTCCTGTCCCGGCAGGAAATCAATCCATCCTGGACAATCGTTGCGCCTCCATGATCCCAAGACCGGCCTGCTGATGGTTGCGGCCTCCGGTAGTTGGCGTGCCTGTAACTGCGGATGCAGGATATCAGTCTCGACACCCTGATTCTCACCATCCATGACAGAAATGGCAAAAAGGAGCGATGCCCTCACCCATGCCTCTGGTCCTGCCCTGTCATCTCCTCCATAAAACCATCCACATCCTCGAGGGAAAGCCCCCTGTAGGTGAATGTATAGCCGTCATACCGCTTGTGCAGCCGTTCGGTCTTGTCCTTCAATCGTGTCAGTTTGATGTTTTTGGGGTTCATCTTGACTTCGGCCACGAGCACTTCTTTTTCAAGATCATTGACGGCCACGAGGTCGATCTCGTTGACGTTCCCCTTTTCCCAGTAATTGCCTATGAGTCCGTACCGGGAAGAATAGCCGGTCATCTCCATGAACAGCTTTTCCAGGACAGGCCCGGCAAAGGTCGGCAGGTCCCTCTCGATCAGTCGTTTGACATAGTCGAAACGTTGGTTTTCGATCATGCTCATGTTCCCGGTTATAACATTTCATCGCAACCTCTGTTACTGTAACCTGTGTTGCGATAATTTACGACAAGGCAATATTCGTCAACCAGGTCTCCCAAAAAACCAACCGTACAGAGGCGTTCAGCCGGTCATGAAATATCGCATGGCACACGAGTTCGTGATCCTGGGAACGCCGAGCGTCTGCTCGGCACTGCATGGTGCACACGACAACAGCTGAAATGCAACCTTACAATCAGAAAGCCCCCGCATCATCATGCAGGGGCTTTCTGATTCATATCGGATCGTATGCCGACAAATTCCGGCAGTCAGGGCCTTATGACATCCTTTTCAGCAGAGCTTGGCCCCCAACGGCACATCCTTGTCCGGAACGCACAGGGCCACGTCCCCGTTTTCGTCATGAAACCCGGTGACCAGGCATTCGGACATAACCGGTCCGATCTGCTCTTTGGGGAAGTTGACCACCCCGACCACCAGCCTGCCCACCAACTCTTCAGTGGTGTACAGCTTGGTGATCTGGGCGCTGGATTTTCTGACCCCGATCTCCTCGCCGAAATCCACATGAAGGATATAGGCGGGATTGCGGGCCTCCTTGAACACCTCGGCAGAGAGAATTTTGCCCACGCGCAGTTCGACCTTTTCAAAATCATTCCATGTGATGGTTTCCATTGAGTCTCCTTGTCGTTTTCGTACGTATGTGACGAATATTGCCAATAAAGGAAGCAGGATGCAAGACCAATGGACTCGCTCGGAGTATCCGTTATCGAGCTGAAAAAATGGTGAAGTATGCGATTGCATAATTTTCTTGCAACCAGCCAGAAAACAGGCTAAAAATATGCGATCGAATACCATAGGAGATCCAAGAACATGCCGGACAATAATTCCTCCACACAAATCACCTCCGTCCAGAATCTGGGAGAGGCCATCCGAAAACGCCGCAAGGCGGCTGGGCTGACCCAACAGGATGTAGCCGACTTTTGCGGGGTGGGGAAGGTCTTTGTGGTCCACCTGGAACAGGGGAAACAGACCATCCAGCTGGGCAAGGTCCTGAACGTGCTCCAGGGGCTGGGGTTGGAATTGTCGGTTCGGCCACGGGGATAGATCAGGCATATCCCGCCTGGCCAACAGTATCCTGCGAACGAATCTCTCCGGGGCGATTCGGGCCGTAATCCCCATCTGTTCCAGTCTTTTCTTATCCGTTATCCCTGTAAAAACGAAAATTCCACACCAAGAATCACATCCATTTGTACCGCTTCGGCCAGATCCTTGAGTTCTCCTGGACAGCAAGGTAGGGATGGTTACCAGGTGTGACTGCCGCCCCCTCACAAAAAAACACCTGTTTTTTCAGAATCGTTCGCCAAGGCGTTCCATTTTTTTCGTGCCATCACAATCTCATCAAGAGGCCTGCACGCATGCTTGACGCATTGCACATGAAACTGGTCGGCCCGGCTCCCTATTTCGATATCCAGCTGGGGAATCGGCTGAATGTCTTTACCGGTGATAACGGACTTGGAAAAACCTTCCTCCTTGACGTGGCCTGGTGGGCATTGACCGGGACCTGGTCGGATCTCCCCGCCTTTCCGCAACGAGGG
>CAYWJL010000174.1:3984-5242 GCA_964458145.1 uncultured Desulfovibrionales bacterium
AGGGACTCAGGAACAACCTGAAATATCATATCTTCCCAGCGGCAAATCTGGCCCGAGTACAGCCCCGCTAACAAGTCGTTTTGATTTTTCCAGGCAGTCCTGGCCACACCCCCAGAGTCGTCCGGTAATGCCCGGGTTGATCATTTATGCAAGAGTAGACGGGGGATTCTCGGTCTGGGATCCCGCCCGCAATTACTGGAAGAATTCCAAGGTCAAAGGCGTCGGCGATCCTGATCTCCCGGCCTCATATTCCTTTTCCCCACACTCACTGTGGCGTGGACTGGAAGAAGACGGTGAAACCTTGTGCAACGGTCTGATCCGGGACTGGGTCACGTGGCAGCACCTCCCAAAGCAGCAGGAGCCGGCCCCCTTTACCCTGCTATGTGACGTTCTCAAACGGCTTTCCCCGGAAGGCGAAGAAATCCGCCCGGGCAAACCGACCCGAGTTTCCATAACGGACGTCAAAGATATCCCGACCATAGCACTGCCTTACGGAGAGGTGCCCATAACCATGGCATCTGCAGGAATGAAACGCATCATGGGGCTGGCCTATCTGCTGGTATGGACATGGTACGAACATATACGAGCCTCGGAACTCCTGAACCAACCGCCTGTCGATCGACTGGTGATTCTGGTCGATGAAGTGGAATCGCACCTCCATCCCCAATGGCAAAGGCTGATCCTACCGGCTATTATGGATGTCTCATCGAGCTTCGGCCGCTCGATGCACACCCAGATTTTTGCGACCACCCATTCCCCCATGATCCTGGCATCTCTGGAACCCTTTTTCGATGAAAACGAAGACCGCCTCTTTCTTTTCAAACAGGACCAGAAGCTGGTGGACCTTCAGGAAATCCCATGGGCCAAACAGGGCGATGCCGTGGGCTGGCTGACCTCGGAAACCTTCGGGCTGCGTCAGGCCCGATCCAGACATGGCATACAACACAAAGGGACCCGGACACAATGTCCAGGTCCCTTTGCGTTTGTACGTGAGTAGTCCGGTAATTGATCGCTGACCATCTCCCTTTTCGGGATAAACACTATGACAGAATGCTACCTCGCCTCAGGGAGTGAGGGAGAACTGACAAGTCGTAAATTATCCCTGCAAATCAATCATGAATTCTTGTGATTATTGCAATATACAGGGGCAATGGCTCTCGACGACCTCAACTGCCGATCATTTTCCAAGATACGCAGCAATCCTCTCCTGCACATTGGCCTCAAGGTTGTTGAACCAGAACGCATAATCGTACCTGTG
>CAYWJL010000175.1:0-5213 GCA_964458145.1 uncultured Desulfovibrionales bacterium
ATCTTTAAATGTCCAGGCCTTCGCTTGCAAGGTCAGGGTGTCATCTGCAACACGTGCCCTTGGTTCGTTGGTCAGTAAACGCAGTGCCGAGCAGACGCTCGGCGTTCCCAGGAGGGAGCGTGGTGGGCTATTGTTCGTTTTCCGGATCAATATCGGGGTGTGCTGCTGTAGAGACAGGGCATGCCTTGTCTTTAACGGACAATGGCGTATCTCAAATTTTGGGTTCAGTGACCGTTTTACTGCTTTGCGGTAGTCAACCGTTTTGTTCCAGCATGTCAATATATGCCAGCAGACCGTGTTCCATGCTCGTGCCTTGCAGGCCGTATGCTGCATGGGGCGGGGCGTAGCTCAAGTAGTTATGGCGCACCAGATTGTTGAGTTCGTTTTGGAGATCGTCAATGGTCCAGATTGCTTTGTCGATCAAGGTGCGCAGGTCTGCAAAGGCGAATCTCTGTCCCGGATGGTTGCGGATAAGGTCTGCGATAGCGGTCCATAGTGCCTCTTTTTTCGGATCGATGGTCGCGTGTTCCACAAACATGGATCGGCAGGCGATCCTTTTCTTTTCCATCACTTCCTCAAAATCCTCATCATCCACCTTGCCGTTTTCTGCGACCAACATCAGATGGCCCAGAAAATTGGATATCTCCCAGCACGATCCTCCGAAGAAATCCCACATGGCCTGTTTTTG
Source organism: uncultured Desulfovibrionales bacterium (assembly GCA_964458145.1). Classification (GTDB taxonomy): domain Bacteria; phylum Desulfobacterota; class Desulfovibrionia; order Desulfovibrionales; family Desulfomicrobiaceae; genus Desulfoplanes. Next base: position 689 of record CAYWJL010000175.1, read on the forward strand.
GGCATCCGACAGCACGAACGTATCGATGTTGCTGTAGTTTTTCAGGTCGCCCAGCCATTCCATGACATCGTAGTGTTCGATGTAGTCGATTTCCATCAACTCGCTGGTTTTCTTGAGTTTGCTGTCGTTGTAGATCCGTTCGATGAAATAGCCGTCTGAGCTGGCAATGATCACATGACACAGGTGGGATTCCTTGGTCATGGCCACGAAAAAATTGAACATCTCTTTCAGGAGCTCTCGTTGGCCGTTGAAATAGATCTCGTCCAGGGCCTGCAGTTCGTCGATGATGATGACCGGGGATTTGCCTTTTTTGACCTGCCGTTTCAATTCCTTTTCCATGACCACAAAGGGATCGAGGTCTCGATTTTCAAGTCCTTTGATGGTTTCGACGCTGAGTTTGAAGACTTTCAGGTCGTATTCCCGTGTTTCTTTGACCTGATCGGCAGGTTTGAGCTCGAAAAAGGCGCGCAAAAAGCTTTCGTAGTTGATGAGCAGTAATTTTCGCATGTTGAAGTGTTTAATGTCATAGGTTTTACTGTCCAGATTCTGTTCGATGAAGCGGTAGAGCAGGGTGGTTTTCCCGCTTGATTTCGGCCCGTAGAGAAACAGTATGTTTTTGGGTTCTTCTGCAATCCATGAGTTCAGGAATTCCATTTCCCGCTCTCTGTTGATAAAGGGGGCGATGTTGGTCCGTGGTTTGTTGGGTTTTTGCATGGTGATTACCTCATGGAGATACGAGGGCAGTGAGCGTGGCAAAGAATTCGGGAGAATACCCTATTTTTCCCGATGAACCTCAATTTTCAGTCTCATCCGGCAAAAGCGTACTTTTTGTCACAAATTTATCTGGCTGTGGACAAACCCTGCAGGACATGAACTTCCACTACCTCCCGGATAGTATGAATACATACACATTGTAGCTCCCCTCCCGTAGTTCAGGGAGGGGCTGGGGGAGGGTTTCAAACTGCTGGAGAAAGGCACCGATTATACGACCCGCCCCTAGCCCCGCCCTTACCAGGGCGGGGGACTCATTTGATGATAACCCGAACCAGCTCTACCTGATGCGATACAGATAAAAGTGAAGCATAAATATGTTTTTGCCGGATAAACCTCAAGTGTCACACCCCGCCTTGCTGTCCCCGCGACTGAATCTGGGAGATGATGTCCTCCACGTTTTGATCGGATGATCCCAGATTCAGCCTTCCTGTGTCTTCCCCGTATCCTGCCGATGTACTCGTTCCTCTGCTTCTGACGGGTCGCGTCAGCAGCGGCGATATGTATTCCTTTTCCATGCTGTTTTCCGTACAGCCCTCGAGGCATTCCCAAGGTGGGGTGAAATGCTGTCGCATTCTGAGAAATTCTTTTTCATACCGGCTGAAGGTGTACATATCCTTTTCCCGGCTCATTTCCATGATGTTTTCGATCTGTTCGATCTTGCTCTCGCGGATGGTGTTTTTGATGGCTGAGGAATTGAACATCATGGAGAGCAGGGGGACACGGAAGCGGGCTTTGGGGGTGGCCACGAGTTTTTGGCAGATCACGCCGATGAGGCTCGAGGCCAGCTGGTAGCGGACGAATTCCTGGCTTTCCAGGGGGAAGGAGTTGCAGATCCGGTAGACCGCTTCCTCGGGATTGCTTGCGTGCAGGGAGCCGAACACCAGGTGACCGGATTCCGCAGCTCCCAGGGTCAGGCGGATGGTTTCGGGTTCCCGTAACTCGCCCACCACAATGACATCCGGGTCTTCGCGCAGGATGTCCAGGAGTCCCTGCTCGTAGGAGAGGAAGTGTTCACCCAGCTCGCGTTGCTGGATGACGCTGCTCTTGGATCGGAACAAATATTCGATGGGATCTTCCAAGGTGATGATATGTCCCGGCCTGGTCTGGTTGATGACGTTGATGAGGGCGGCAATGGTGGTGGATTTGCCCGAACCCGTGGGCCCGCAGAAGAGGACCAGACCCGATTTGGGGGTACACAGTTTTTTCAGGGAGGGATGGAGATTGAGACCTTCCAGGGAAGGTACCTGAGCCGGAAGGAACCGGGCGGCAATGGACAGCCCCCTGCTGGTGGCAAAGACATTGAGACGCAGCCGGGTGTTGGCTTCGGTGATGGCAAGGTCGACGGAGAAGCGGTCCTGCAGGATCTCCAGATGTCTGGGGGAGAGAAATTCCATGACCAGGGTGTCGATCTTTTCCGGGGAGAAAATGACCTTGGGAACAAATATGATCTTGCCGTTCTTGCGGAAGATGACCGGGTGACCGCCGGTGATGTGCATGTCGGACACGCCTTCGGCAAGACCGCGTTGGACGAGGGAGGTGAATGCTTTCATGATTGGTCGGGTGGGTTACAGATCTATTTGGGTTGATTGGGTTGATGACAATGTATTCTGAGAATTTCTGGCAAAGTCATCTTTCTCCCTGAAGCCTATACTATCTCCAACCCGGTTTTGAGTATTTCATGAGCAATAGGGTTTGCTGCATTGAAGTCAGCCTTTCTGAATGGGTGAGGTTCGATTTTTGTATCGAATTTTCTTCTCAGTTTCATCAGGTCGACTCGCATATCGAAAGCATCAGTAAAATCGTCAAAAACAACAGCTATATCTATATCACTTTCCAAGTTCGCAGTCCCCTTGGCATATGAACCGAAAAGATATGCCCTGATGACGCCCGGTTTTCCCTGGCGCAAAAAATTAACGTATCTTATAGCTGTTTCGGGAAGTTTTCTTGTAGCCATGATCTCAACTCCTTGATAGTTCCTATCCATTTTTCCGTAAAATTTCTGGAACATTTTTTATAAAACTCCATCTTATAATCGTCATATCGTGCCTGAATGTTGAAAGTCGAGATTGCGTCCAACAGATCTTTTTTATCTTCAGACAAAGGTATTTTTGTTTTTTCAGCCAATCGCACGAGATCATGAATAAATGGAGGGGTAGTATTGATGTGCTGGACATAACAGGCTTTCAATAATTTTTCGAGAACCAGATGACCTATGAAAAGAGACCATGTATAGTCACCTTTCTCAAATAAATGAATCATAGCCTGAAAATCTCTATCTGAACTTTTCAGCCAGTATACTATCTGATCCTTTTTGTTCATAGGCATTACGCTCCACATTTTTTGATCCGAAATTGACCGTAGAGAATTCTTGGGTCGGTAAGGTACTCAATGAAAACGAGTTTGAAACGCGTTGTTTTCAGGAAGCCCAGACAATGCCCTCCATGCCTGCTACTTCCTGTTTTTCAGCACCTCCCGGGGCGCAGAAAAACGGGTAATTCATGAATTACCCCTACACCACCACGTGCTGTGTAGAGGCAATGAAAACTCAATATCTAAAATGATTTTGCTTTAATGACCTTGTTCAAAGTGGGATCTGACAAAAGACTCGTCAACCACAAGGCGTTTTTTGCCGTCAGCCTCCTGAAGGCAGGGGGCATGTGCGGGGTCGAACTCGAGAGAGGCTATAACCCTTCCGAGGACTTCACGCAAACTTCTGGCTCCTATGCGTTTTTGCTGGCTTGCCTGGGTGATGATGAAGGTTCGCGCTTGGGGAGTCAGCTCGAAATCAAAACCCATGGCCTTGAAATAGGTGTGGGCAGCGGTCAGGGGGGAATCCGGTGCGGTGAGGAGGATTTGCTGCAAGTCATTTTTGCCCAGATCTTCGAGTACGGATACCGCGCTGAATCTGGACAAAAACTGCGGGGCCATGCCGTAATCGAACAGATCCTGAAGTTTGAGATAGTCCTTGAGATTGAAATCCACCGTATAGGTGACCTGGCCGTTGCTTCCCGTGCCCAGACGTTCGTGGAAACGGCGTTCGTCCTTGTGTTCTGAAATGAGCTTGAACACGGTGTCGTACAATTCTTCAAACGCTCCGGCGCAGATAAAGAGCATGTGCGAGGTGTCGAGCAGGATGCGTTCCTGTCCCCGTGCCGGATCAAAGCTGACGGTCTCTCCCTCGAGGATGGTCAGAAGGGCATGCTGGATGCCGATACCGGCGGCGTTCACTTTGCCCAGGATTTTGGAGGCTATCTTGTCCACCTCGTCGATGCAGACCGTGGCCCGCTCCATGTGGGTTCGCAGGGTTTCCCGAGAGATGTCGGTACCCAGGCGTGTTCGCACGGCTGTTTCGAGATTGTGAAAAATGCGTGCCGTATCCACATCACCTGCCTGTTCGCCCTGCAGGATATTGGCGTTCAGAATGGTGGTGGCCCTGAAGTCGGACAGGGATTCGTGCTCGGCATACAGGGCGCGGATGGCCTTCATGACCGTTGTCTTGCCCGTGCCGCTGTTGCCGATGAGCAGGATATTGCCCGTGCCGAGGCCGTTGATGTGTTTGTACAGGGCCACGGCGATCTTTTGGAGGACATCGTCCTGACCGAGGACCCTGGTGGACAGGAAGGCGAAGATGTCGCGGGGGAGGAGGGGCATAGGAGTGTTTTAGGTTTTATGTTTTAGGTTTCAGGGCCTTACTCGTGAACGGTTGGCATAGAAAATAAAAACTCGAAGCAATTACCCTGGATTCCATCAC
>CAYWJL010000176.1:0-5208 GCA_964458145.1 uncultured Desulfovibrionales bacterium
CCTCGGGCATTGTATGTCGAACAAGCAGCTGCCCCGTCGAACAAGATCCCGGATCACGTCCGGGATGACGTGCTTACGACATCCGTTTCAACCCTGCTGAATAGATACACAACATTTTTCACCACCACATTGACCCCAAACCGGGGGACCACGCCATGAAACACCAGCAACTTCTGAATATCGGCTTTGGCAATTTTGTGGTCAGTTCCAGAGTCGTGGCCATTGTCAATCCCTCGTCCTCGCCCATGCGCCGGCTGCGTGAGGATTCGCGCAAGGACGGGCGACTCATCGACGCCACCCAGGGCCGCAAGACCAGATCCATCATCATGACCGATTCCAACCACTGCGTGCTTTCCTCCATCCAGGCGGAGACCATTGCCCAACGTTTTGCAAGCAACAGCGAGGACGAGCAGGATGATTGAGCGTACCGGCCTGCCTCTGGTCATCAGCGCCCCCTCGGGCACCGGCAAAAGCACCCTCATCGCCAAACTCCATCAGGAATTCCCGTCCTTTGCCTTTTCGGTCTCCTGTACCACCAGGGCCCCCAGGCCCGGAGAAGTCGACGGCAAGGATTACCGTTTCCTGGACCGCACGACCTTTCTTGACCTGCGCGACACAGGTTTTTTCGCCGAATGGGCCGAGGTGCACGGTAATTTCTACGGCACGCCTCTCGAAGCGACTCAGGAGATTCTTTCCCAAGGCAACGACATCATCTTTGACATCGATGTCCAGGGTGCCCGTCAGCTCAAGGAGTCCATGCCCCAGAGCTGCTTTGTCTTCCTGTTTCCTCCGTCGTTCGATGTCTTGAAAAAACGTCTGGCCGAACGGGGCACCGACTCGTGCGAGGTCATCGCCACGCGTCTGGCCAACGCCAGGGACGAACTCGACCAATGCGACCTTTTCGAATTCTGGATCGTCAACGATGACCTCGAAACCGCCTATAAGGAACTCAGGGCCGTGTACCTGGCTGCCAGAACCCGGGCCTTTCATTTCCCGGGCCTCAAACAAGCCCTTCTTACAACGTGATGCAAAGCCGTCGAATCAGCTTGCTGCCTGCACCAATGACCTGCAAACGACGCGTTCACAACACGTCCAGAGAGACAATTCCCGATGCCTGTATTGTGTCTCTTCGGATAAACCGCGCACAACGGGAACAACAAACGGTGCGGCGCTGACCGGGATATGCCTATCCCCATGATCGGTTCGCCCCATCGCCGGCGTATCCCGTGACCGCAGACGCTCCTTTCGTCCACATCATCAACCCATCCAGGCAGACCATGTCCCCAAAAGAACTCATCGTTGCCCTTGATTTCCCCTCCCAAGAAGAAGCCATGGCCATGGCACGCACCCTGTCCGGCCATGTTCGCTGGCTCAAGGTCGGCCTGGAACTCTTTTGCCGGACCGGACCTGACATCGTCTCGCAACTCGAGGCGTTGGGATTCAAGATCTTTCTCGACCTCAAATTCATGGATATCCCCAATACGGTTCGAGGAGCGGTCGCTTCCGCCAGTGCCTCAGGAGCCCACATGCTGACCATCCATCTCATGGGTGGAGAGGCCATGGCCCGGGCAGCCCTTCAAGGTGTCCAGGAAAGCGGCAGCAACCGACCTCTCATCGTCGGGGTCACCGTACTCACCAGCATGACCCCCTCCGACCTCGCCCTCATCACGGACAAACCTCGCGATATGGGTGATACGGTCGTATCCCTGGCCCGCCAGGCCCGTAACTGGGGACTTGACGGGATTGTCTGTTCCGGTCAGGAAGTGCAAAGAGTGAGACACCACTCCCCTCAACCTTTTGCCATCGTCACCCCGGGAATACGGTTGGGCAACCATGCTGCACCGGATGACCAGAAGCGAGTGGCCACCCCGGAAGCAGCATTGCATGCAGGATCTGATTACATCGTTGTCGGTCGACCCATCACCCGATCGACCGATCCCATTCAATCGGCACAACGTTTTCTTGAAGCTATGAAGGAACGATCATGAACGCTCCATCCTCTGACACGAAACCTGTCCGCGAAAAAATCAAAGGCGTTTTCTCCAGTCAAAGTCTCAAACAGATCGGCACCGGTACAACGGCCCGAAAGACACTCCAGAAAACATACTGGTACGCCATCGAGCAGGATACCGATGAAGTCGAAATCCAGCCCCTGAACATCAATTATGTGCCGTCGGGTCCCAAGCAGATGGTGCCCAAAGACGAATTCCTCACCAAGTTCTCTCCGGAACCGGAATTCTATACGGCAACCGTCTATCCGAAGAACCGTGAGCCCTCCAAAACCGTCGCCCGAGCCGACAGACATCGCAAGCGGGGAGAGTCCTTCAGTGCCGAATTCGAGTACGGCAACGCCCTCAATATCGACGAGGAGAACATCCGTGCCAATTTCGGATTGGGTCTCACCTACCTCGAACGGGGTGAAAAGGAAAAAGGCGATGACATCTTCCGACGATTGGTCAACCTCGATGCCGCCTTTGAAGAAGAACACAAGCATCTGTTCAATGATTTCGGCATCAACCTGCGCAAAAACAACATGTTCGATCAGGCAATAGAGTACTACGAGCGGGCCCTGTCTCTGTCCACCAACGATGAGAACCTGCATTACAACATCGCCAGGGCCTATTTTGCCAAGGGAAATTTCGCCAAGACAGTGGAACACATCATCGCCTCCCTCAAGTTGAACAAGTCCATGCCCGAAAGCAAAAAATTCCTGAAGTATCTGGCTCAGAAAAACCTGCTCGATCAGCGCATGCAGGAACAAGTGGTCAAGGAACTCCACGACAGCATCGAAAAACTCATTGCGTGACCCAAACGCCCCTATGCACATGCCCGGTGACCCGAATCCCTGCCCTGTGCATGGAACGGGTCATTCTTTTTTGCCCCTTTTTTCTGCACCTCCCGAGATGTCATGCCCCCTTCATGCGACCAGGTTCTTCTTCCCCCCCCGCTTTCCCCTGAGGACGCACGCATCGTGCGCACCCTGGCCAGCCACATCGGCATCACCGAGGTCACGGCTGCCATTCTCTTTCGCCGGGGACTGCGTGATGCCCGGGCAATAGAGCTTTTTCTCGATCCCGGTCTTCGACATCTTTCCCCCCTCGAGGCATGGCCCGGGCTCATCCAGGCGGCGGAAATACTCGCATCGTGCATCCGGCATGGCGACCATGTCGCTGTGTGGGGGGACTACGATGTGGACGGCATCACGTCCACGGCACTGATCATGGAATTCTTCCGGCGCAGGGAACTGCCCATTGCATCTCTTATCCCGTCCCGATTTGAACAGGGGTACGGTCTCGACGAGCAGTCCATCGACCAGCTCGCCGACGCAAACATCAAGGTTCTCGTCACAGTGGACTGCGGGATCAACGACCATCAGGCAGTTCGGCATGCCAAATCCCGGGGTATGACCGTCATTGTCACGGACCATCACCTTCCCGGAGAGACGCTTCCCGAGGCCGATGCCATGGTCAATCCCAAACTGGGCGAGTGCCCCTGCCCCCATCTCGCCGGCGTCGGGGTTGCGTTCCTCCTCATGGCCGCCCTCAACCGGCTTTTGCCGGATCCTCAGGATATCCGGCCCCTTCTCGATCTTGTGGCCCTGGGGACCATAGCTGACGTGGTACCCCTGACCGGCGAAAACCGTATCCTGGTCAAAAACGGTCTCCTTTTTCTCAAGGCCGGGAAGAGACCCGGTATTGCAGGGCTCAAAAAAGCCTGCTCCCTCGAGCCGGACGCCTGCGTCGGCTCAGGTGATGTCGGGTTCGGACTCGCCCCCCGCATCAATGCCGCGGGTCGACTGGCAACGGCCGATACAGCTCTGGACCTGCTCACGTCCCAAACTATCGACGCCGCCGTGCCCCTTGCCAACAAACTCAACCGCCTCAATGCTTCGAGAAAAACCATTGAACAAACCATCGTGGATCAGGCCATGGTTCAATTCCAGTCCAACACGGACGCGTTGGGGCTGGTCTTCCACGAACCGGACTGGCATCAGGGGGTTCTTGGCATTGCCGCCTCACGAGTCGCCGATCAAACCTACCGGCCGACCGGTCTCCTGACTGCACACAACGGCGTGCTCAAGGGATCAGGGCGCAGTATCCCGGACATCCATCTCTTTGACTGCCTCAAGGATTTCGCGGACCTCCTTCAAAAATTCGGAGGCCATCCCATGGCAGCCGGTCTCACCCTGCTCCCCGAGAATCTCTCCGCCTTTTCCCGGCGCTTCGCCGAGGCGGTGTCGGCCCGCTGTCAGGGGAAAGGCCCATCCCGACCCAAAACCAGAGCCAGCGCCGAGCTCTCCTTTGACCTGATCACACCAGTCCTTCTGGCTGAACTCGACTCCCTGCAGCCCTTTGGCCCCGGCAATCCGCGACCTGTCTTTCTCTCCCCCCCGGTGACCGTCATGGGCGTCAAGACCTTCAGTCGCGACAAACACATTTCCTTCAATCTCCGGGACGAATCTTCAAACATAACCCTCCGGGCCCTGGCCTGGCGTCAGGGGGGAAATCCCCTTTTTCAACAACCACCAGGGGCCACCATCCGCATCGCCTTTACCCCGCGTCAAACCCTCTACCGGGGGCTCGTAGGCATTGAATTGACCATCAAGGAATTCTTCCCGGAGGCAGCGTCCTCTGCCGGCAACGTCAAGCCCATCTCTTCCACCCACCACCATCCAAAAAGGAGATAGCCATGCCTTTTCGATCACTATGCCTCACCCTGATTTCCCTGTCCTTTTTTTGCTCCCTGTGTTCCTGCGCGGCCGTGGTCGTCGGCAGTGCAGGCGCTGCAGCCACCTACTCCTATCTCGAGGGAAAGGTCTCGGTCTCCCGCAACGTCCCTGTGGACAGCGCCTACACGGCCGCGATCAAAGCATGCAAGGACCTGGACCTGCGCATTGACAAACGCACCAAAAATCTCAGCGAAGCAACCATCTCGGGCAAGGATGGTGATCGCCCCTTCTGGATCTGGATCAGTTCGGAAAATAGCGTCCGCTCCAAGATTTCCGTCCGCACCGGTCTTCTGGGTGACCGCATGGCCTCCCAAAAAATTCAGGACACCATCGCCGCCCATCTCTGATTCACCCAAACCCCTCAACAAATACTCCATACTGACCCAAAAGGGGCCACGAACCCGTTGGTTCGTGGCCCCTTTTGGGTGGCGTACAAAGAATCCCTTCAGCAATATTCAAATCGCATCCTGGATACATCC
>CAYWJL010000177.1:0-5197 GCA_964458145.1 uncultured Desulfovibrionales bacterium
ATCTATCTCTTCGGCAAGGGATATGGTCCGGACACGGTCAGGGAGATGATGGGCAGGAGTCTGTGCGGGGAGATGACGCTTCCGGAAGGGGAATGACACTACGACAAAAAAGGGCCGGTCAGCGACCGGCCCTTTTTGTTTATTCGGCGTGGATTTCGATTTTTTTGGGTTTGGCCTTTTCCGCCTTGGGTAGGTAGAGTTCCAATACCCCGTTTTTCATGGTTGCCTTGATCCGTTCGGCATCCACCGCATCGGAGATGGTGAACCGGCGGATGTAGGTGCCGCTGCCGAATTCGATGTGCACGTCCTTGGCCGTCTCGGTGGTGGGATACTCGGCCTTGCCGGAAATCTCCAGTTCGTTCTCCTTGAGATCGATAACGAGGTTCTCCTTGGCAACACCGGGCATATCCATGAAGATATGAAAACCGTCTGCGCGTTCGAGGATGTCCGAATCGGGATTGAAACGGGGAAGCGTGTCTTTCTTGGCGATGTCTGTGGTCATGGTAGCCTCCCTTATGATACGGTAATGTCGATTTTTTTGGGTTGAGCCTCTTCCGCCTTGGCCAGAACAATGTTCAGGACTCCGTTTTTCATGCTTGCAGAGACCTTGTCCGGATCAACCGGGACATTCAGGGTGATGATGCGCTGAAAGTTGCCGGTGGCCCGTTCCTGGCGAAAGTATTTTCCGGATTCTGACGTTCTTTCACCTTTAACGACAAGACTTCCGTCTGTAAGAGTGAGTTCGATGTCGGTGATCTCCACTCCCGGAATCTCGGATGAAACATAGATGTTGCTTTCATCTTCACTGATATTTACAGGGGGGTAGGAAACCCTGCGTTGGGTGAAATAGAGAGGTTTGCGCATTTCCTCGAAGATCCTGTCAATCTGTGCGGGTAAATCATAGTAAGTACTGAAATCTATAACCATAATGCACCTCCTTTTGTGGGTTGCCATGAAAAATAAACATCAATCCCCAGCCGTCAAGTCAAAAATGCAGGAAAATTTGTAACTACTCAGAAGTCGCTCAAAAGACGCAGGTCATCTTTGATCGTCATCCCGGACTTGATCCGGGATCTTGTTCGACTGGGCAGCTGCTTGGTCCACATACAATACCGAGGCCCTGGAGATCCCGGCCTGCGCCGGGATGACGTGCTTACGACATCCGTTTCAACCCTGCTGAATAGATACAAAATTTTTTATGAATGGGTATTATTGATTGACATGGATTCGTTCCGGCGGCTATAGACTCCAATTATGACCGATTACTCAACCATAGATGCCCTCGTTCCCATGAACACCAATTCCTGGTGGTGGTGGCGTGCGTCCTGTGGTCGAGTGTACGGCATGGCATGATCATCACCAACAAACGCCGTCACATGGGCCGCAGGAAGAACATTCCGGCGGCCCTTTTTTATGCCGTCGGAAGATGCCGGTACATGGACGAAAAAACAGTGGAGGAGTTATGTTTCGCATCATCGCTTCGATAGTCATGTGTTCTCTGGTTGTTGCCTTCCTGGCTGTATCGTCTGTTCAGGCCGGGCCGATCACCCTGCGTTACGCCAATTTCCCGCCCGCATCCACCTTTCCCTGTGTGCAGATGGAGCGGTGGAAACAGGAAGTGGAAAAACGTACCAATGATCAGGTTGCCATTCAGACCTACCCCGGCGGCACCCTGCTGGGGGCCAAGAACATGCTCCGGGGAGTCATGAAGGGGCAGGCCGATATCGGCTGTCTGTGCATGTCCTACCAGCCGGGCGTCTTTCCCATGACCACGGTCACGGAATTGCCCGTGGGATTTGCATCGTCCTCAGTGGCCTCCAAGGTGCTCTACGATCTTTACCAGACCCATACACCAAAAGAGTTCGCCAAGGTCAAGGTGCTGGCCATGTTCACCACCGCGCCCACAAACATCATGAGCAAGGTGCCCGTGAGAAAGGCCGAGGACCTCAAGGGACTGGAGCTGCGCGCATCAGGCATGGCCTCGCGGGTTCTGGATCGCCTCGGTGCCATCCCGGTTTCCATGCCCATGCCCGAGACCCCCGAAGCCTTGCAGAAAGGGCTGGTCAAGGGACTCATGTCCTCCCTCGAGGTCATGAAAGACATGAATTTTGCTGAATACTGTCCCTATGTGACACGTACTGACTTTCAGGTCTATCCCTTTGCCGTGGTCATGAACAAACGTGCATTCGACAGGCTGCCCGATTCCGTCAAAAAGGTCATGGACGATCTGGCCCGGGAACAGTCCGTATGGACCGGGGAATACATGGACCAGCATGTTCTCGATGCTCTGGCCTGGTCCAAGAAAATCTACGGGATCGAAACCATCGACCTTGACGAGAAGCAGCATGCCGCCATGCATGAAAAGCTCGTTCCCCTGATCGACGAATGGAAGACCAAGGCAACGGACAAGGGCGTGGACGCCGAAAAGGTTCTGGCTGACTTGTACCGCCTCAAGGATAAATACCGGAAATAAACAGGGCAGGGATCAAACCCGATGCATACCGTGAAAAAAATCATCCAAATGGCCAACAACACCCTGTTCTGCCTGGCCGGGCTCTGCCTCATGGGCATGGTCGCCTTGGCCTGTTCGAACATGGCCCTTCGGTTTTTCGGTCACCCCATCAAGGGCACCTTCGAGCTCATGGGATTTCTCGGGGCCATGGTCGCGGGACTGGCCCTGGCCGGGACTCAGGCGGGCAAGGGACATATCGTGATCACCATCTTTCAGGATCGATTTCCCAAGATGATGCGCGCGGTTCTGGACCTGCTGACGTCCATGCTGTGTCTGGCATTTTTCGGCCTCGTGGCTTGGCAGACCTGGGATCTGGCCTTCTCCATCCGTGAGTTCGAAGAGGTTTCCGAGACCCTGCAAATTATCTACTATCCCTTTGTTTTCGTGGTTTTTCTGGGGGTTGCCGCTCTGGTTGTCCAGATCCTCATGGAAACCATCCTGCTTTTTCAGAACAGGGGTGAAGGAGGTGCGTCATGAGCCTGACCATGCTCGGACTGGTGGGGATCGGCGTGCTTCTGGCCATGATCTTTCTTTTGCGGATTCCCGTGGGTTTTGCCATGGGCATTGTGGGGTTCTGCGGGTTCTGGGCTGTTCTGGATGGTCATGCAGCCCTGGGCATGCTTGGTGACGAGACCTGGAAGGTGTTTTCCTCCTATGGGCTGACGGTCATTCCCCTGTTCATTCTCATGGGGCAGATCTGTTTCTATTCCGGGTTGAACGAACGACTGTACCGCACGGCCTATGCCTGGATGGGGCCGGTTCGCGGCGGCGTTGCCATGGCCACGGTTCTCGCCTGTGCCGGGTTTGCGGCCATTTCCGGTTCCAACACGGCCACGGCAGCAACCATGAGTTCCGTGGCCATGCCTCAGATGAAGAAATACGGGTATGATCCCATTTTGAGTACCGGGGCGGTTGCCGCTGCTTCGACCCTGGGGGCGGTCATTCCTCCGAGTATCGTGCTCATCGTCATCGGCTTGCAGACCGGGCAGTCCATTGCCGCGCTCTTCTGGGCCGCTCTGGTTCCGGGCCTGCTTCTGGTGGCCTTTTTCGTCATCCGCATCGTCATGGTGTGCAGGAAGAACCCGGACCTCGGACCGGCCGGTCCCAGAACCGGGTGGGGTGAAAAGATCCGTTCCCTCAAAGGATCGCTGGAAATGGTTATCTTGTTCGCCCTGGTCATGGGCGGTCTTCTGGCCGGGTTGTTCACCCCGTCGGAGGCCGGTGCAGCCGGTGCGGCCCTGGCCCTGGTGGTCAGTCTGGTCGGCGGGAATTTGACCCGTGAACGCTTGGTCAAGTCCATCAAGGATACCCTGACCATCTCGTGCATGATCATGACCATCGTGCTGGGCGCGGTCATCTTCGGTCGCTTCCTGGCTGTGACACGCATTCCCTTCACCCTGGCCTCCCAGGTGGCCGAGCTGGCCTTCCCCCCGCTGGTCATCCTGGGGCTCATCTGTCTTCTCTACATCCTGGGCGGGGCCATCATGGACGCCCTGGCTTTGCTCATCATCACCATCCCCATATTCTTTCCGGTGGCCGAGTCCCTGGGGTACGATCCCCTGTGGTTTTCGGTCATTGTCACCGTTGTCACCACCATGGGTGCCATCACCCCGCCGGTGGGGGTGAACACCTTCATCGTCTCGGCCATGGCAGGGGACGTGCCCCTGTCCGACGTGTTCAAGGGGGTGGCGGTGTTTCTCCCGTGCTATCTGGTCTGCCTGGCCATTCTGATCCTGTGGCCCGGGATTCTGGGGATTTTCTAGTCGATCTACGGAAACAACGAAAAAAGCCGGTCTGCATGAGATGCAGACCGGCTTTTTGTATGGCGGGTAACGTGAGAAACTATTCTTCGGGCGGAACCGCACATGCAACCCGCTGGATGCGGCCCTGCTTGGCCAAAGAATCAATGGCCCTGCCGATTTTTTCGACCTGTTCCGGAGTGCAGGGTTCCTTTGGTTTGCACCGCTTGCACAGGCCGTGAAGAATGAGGACGTCCTCGTTATCGTGCTCGGGCTGAAAGGCACCCACTGCTATGGCCGGGCTGTTGCACACAACGCAGGATTCGATTTCCAGCTGGGCCTTGGTCACATGCACGCTGGTCTTGTAGTCGTCGTCCTTGAAAATGGGGCAGTACATGGCGCACACGGCACAGGAGCAGATATTTTCTTTTTCCACGGCCGCAAAGGTTTCGTGTTCCCGGCAGGTTGTTTCGTCGGGAACCAGACACGGATGTTCCTCGAGGGCCTTGTCCCTGGGAAGGGGTACGATGAGCTCCAGCCGGTCATCGGCCAGGATTTCTTCGTCTTCCTGACGTCCGAACAGGCCGAGTTTTGTAGCGAATTCTTCTTCGGGCTCGATGATACGGTCCACGAACATCGGCCAGAAGGGTATTCCTATCCTGCGTCCGAGTTCCTGTTCGAATGCCCTTTTGGCTTCGTTTTCAAGGGCATAATACCCGGCCAGTTCCGCGGCCGGTACCTCCACCTTGGGCTCTCTGCCTACCATATCCTGTACATAGAAATAGACGATCTCGTTTTCGTCTATGGTCACTTTCCAGCGCTGGTCCTTGAGATCGGTGAGAAACATGGACACTCCTTGGTTGTTTCGTAGAAAGCGGATGCATACGTGGTTTGAGAAACAAAGACAAATCCGAAAACCGTGCAGATTGAAAGTTCAAGTTTCAAT
>CAYWJL010000178.1:0-4003 GCA_964458145.1 uncultured Desulfovibrionales bacterium
CACATGGTCGGCCAGGGTCAGGACATCGGAAAAATGGATCAGCTCATTGAATGCGTGACGCAGAAGAATCAGGCAGAAAATCTCGAATTGCTTGCCCACGGCCCGGGTGAAGGACTTGGGCAGGACAAAGACCATTTCGATGATCTCGACAATGAGCACCAGGGTGAACACGATGTGCACAGCCTGGAAGAGATTGGTGGGGATGACGGAGGCCAGGGGAAGGGGCAGCAAACCGAGGCTGTTGGCCTGAATGAGGATGAGGGCACAAACAAAAACAAGGGCCAGGGAGCGGCCGAACCATACATGAATTTCATTGAAGCGCGTGTGACAGGCATCGAAGAATCGGGAAGCGTGTTGCAAGACAACCTGCATCGACCTCTCCTTGCGGCCCTGTCACGAGCCTTTGTCATGTGTGGTCCGACCCGCCATCCCCGGCCGTTATGGGAAGGATTTGCGAGAGGGGTACAACTCCGACAGAATGTGTCTTATTTGGGGTGACACTGACCACAGGCGGTGGGGCCTGTTTTCTTGCCGGCTTTTTTGAGATCCTTGTGACAGCCCTTGTAGCAACTCTGATGGTAGGCAGTCTCAAAGTACTTGATGTTCTTCTTTTCCGCACCCTTTGCGGCCACGATATCGTGACAGCCGGAATCCGTACATTTTTTGATGGGGCTTGTGCCGTCCCATGTGTGATGGCAATCCTGACATTTGAACTCGGCATGGCTGGCATGTGAGAGTTTGACAGGTTTTTTCTTGGCCTTGGCACCTTCAGGGGCCGTGAGCATCATGTCGGCGGCAGGAGCATCTATGGCAAAGGCGCTCGGGACGGCGAACATGCAGATCAGAGCCATGCTGAACAGGCTGACCAGTAAAGACTTTTTCATAACGATTAACCTCCAACGCATCGATAACAAAACGAACAAACGCAACGTTTACAACGTCATACTTCACCCTCTCGCAAAAAGTGAATGTCCACTTTCTTCAGGCTCCCTGTAGTCTTCAGAGGGCGAAATGGCAAGTGCAGGATTTCACTATTTCAGATTGGCGTTGACGAAATCCCAGTTGACCAGTTTGTCCAGAAAAGCGGCCAAATAGTCGGGACGACGGTTCTGATAATCCAGATAATAGGCGTGTTCCCAGACATCGGCCGTGAGCAGGGGATTCATGCCGTGGGCCAGCGGGGTATCGGCGTTCAGGGTTTTCATGATCTTGAGATCGTCACCATCCTGAACCAGCCAGGCCCAGCCGCTGCCGAACTGGGTCACCCCGGCGGTCTTGAAACTCTCGGCAAAGGTCTCATAGGAACCGAAGGTGGCGGTGATCTGCTCGGCTATGGCACCGGTGGGAGCCCCGCCGCCGCCGGGTTTCATGCATTTCCAGTAAAAGGAGTGGTTGAAGGCCTGGGCCGTGTTGTTGAAGATACCGACACGAGCTTCGTCTCCGGCGGTCTTTTTAATGATGGTTTCCATATCCTGATCTTCGAGATCGGTTCCCTTGAGCAGGTTGTTGGCGTTGGTCACATAGGCGTTGTGGTGCTTGCCGTGGTGGAATTCCAGGGTCTGGGCACTGATGATCGGATCGAGGGCATCCTTGGCAAAGGGAAGTTCGGGAAGTGTGATGGCCATGTGGGTCTCCTCCTGGTTGCAATGAGATTGCGATGAATAAAATGAGTATCGCGCTGATAGCTCTGTATTCTTTGGTCAAAATCACGGTAAAAGGCAAGGGATAAAATGACTGAACACTCATAACCTCTGTCCTCAATTTCAATGTCGTGCCCTGGCTCTTCGTGATCGAGGTATTGACAAATATTACCGAATATCCAACAAGGTTTCATCAAATCGGCGCTTTTTTTGACCGGCACAACAACACAAGGAGACGAGCCATGAAGAAATTCGAATGCCCCTGCGGTTATATCTATGATCCCGAGTCGGGCGATCCTGAAAATGGTGTTGCAGCAGGAACAGCTTTTGAAGATGTTCCCGAGGATTGGGTTTGCCCCAAGTGTGGTGCGGAAAAAGAGTTTTTCGAGGAATTGGATTAGCCTCCTCCACAGAATCGTGAAAAGGCGGAACATACTCGTTCCGCCTTTTTTTGTTTTCTTCAGGACTTTTTCCACGTGTTGCGATTGTGGTCATAAAAAATTAACAATAACGATTCTCGCTATCGACAAATCATTTCTTCTGGGATATCAGCGAGTCACTTTCGGTGACCAACCTTTTCTGCTGGAAGCCGACTGAATTTTGTGATAGTTCAACGTCACCTGTTCCCCAACATCTACCTGCTCACTGCAGCCGGAGGTCAACATGCAAAAAACCGCTTTATTCGCCTTTAACGGCGACCCCATGTGTTTCATCCATGTGTTGCTCAACGCCCTGGACATGGCGGAAAAAGGCCATGAAGTCGGCATCGTCATGGAAGGTGCGGCCGTAAAACTGGTACCGGAACTTGCCAAAGATGACCATCCCCTCCACCAGCTGTACGCCAGGGCATGGGACAAAGGGCTGTTTTTCGGGGCCTGCCAGGCCTGTTCCGCCAAACTCGGCGTCCTGGCAGAGGTCAAGGCAACCGGTATGACCATGCTTGCGGACATGAACGGTCACCCCTCCATGTCCGGCTACATGGATCAGGGGTTCACCGTAATCTCCTTCTGATAGATGTCCCGGCCCCCATCATTGCCGGTGCCCAGGGGCTCCCGACTCACCAGACATACCGTAAAACCGGGGAACAGACCATGCCTTCCTTTGTCAAAAACATGTATTCTCTCTATGTGGACGGCTTCCGGTCCATGGTCCTTGGACGCAAGCTGTGGAAGATCATCCTTATCAAGATCGTGGTCATATTCGGGGTGATCAAGATCTTCTTTTTCCCGGATTTTCTGGCCACAACCTATACCACGGACCACGAACGGGCCGACCACGTGCTGTCCGCGCTGACCCAGAACCAAGGCGATCCGGCAAGCGATAAATAACGGAGATACCATCCGCTGTGTCGGCATGTTCCATACTGCGCACTGCCCACTGAGTACTGCGCACTTCATCTTATATCCTATATCATAGATCCTCTATCCTCTATCGTAGATCCTTCATCCTCAACCCTGCATCTTCAAACCAAGGGGCTAACCGTGCTAGAACAGATCGATTGGAGTCAGGTCAATTGGGCCAGGGGACAATTCGCCCTCACGGCCATGTTTCACTGGATCTTTGTCCCCCTCACCCTGGGGCTTTCCTTTTTACTCGCCTTTTTCGAATCATTGTACGTCAAGACCGGCAATGAGGCCTGGAAACGGATCACCAAATTCTGGATGGGCCTTTTTGCGGTCAATTTCACCGTAGGCATCGCCACGGGATTGATCCTGGAATTCGAATTCGGGACCAACTGGGCCAACTACTCGTGGATGGTCGGGGACATTTTCGGAGCGCCCCTGGCTGCTGAAGGCATTTTCGCCTTTTTCATCGAGGCCACCTTTTTTGCGGTCATGTTTTTCGGATGGAACCGGGTGTCCAAAGGATTCCACCTCTTTTCCACATGGATGGTGGCCATCGGCTCCAACCTTTCGGCCCTGTGGATTCTGGTGGCCAACGGATGGATGCAGTATCCCGTGGGCATGGCATTCAATCCCGAGACCGCCCGGTTCGAGATGGAAAATTTCTGGGAAGTACTCTTTTCCCCCACAGCCATCGGCAAATTCACCCACGCCACCAGCTCAGGCTTTCTCCTAGGCGGACTCTTTGTGGTCTGCGTGTCCTCCTGGTTCCTGCTCAAGAAAAAGCACATAGACATTGCCAAGAAGAGTATGGCCGTTGCCTCTGTCTTCGGTCTTCTGGCCTCCATCTTCGTCATCTTCACCGGTGACGAGGCCGCCTACACCAGCGCCCGGGTCCAGCCCATGAAACTGGCAGCCATGGAAGGTCTCTACAAAGGCGAGACCAATGCGGGCCTGGTCATGCTCGGGATTCTCGATCCCTCCCACATGCCGGGTGAGGATGACGATCCCTTTCTCTTT
>CAYWJL010000178.1:4061-5177 GCA_964458145.1 uncultured Desulfovibrionales bacterium
ACCAGGGCAAGGCGGCCATCAGGGCCCTCACGGCCTTCAAACAGGCCGAAAACAAGGCCCAGGCCCAGATCGCCCTCAACGAATTCAACCAATACAAGGAATTTCTGGGCTACGGCTACCTGACCTCACCGGAGCAGGCTGTTCCCCCGGTGGGTCTGACCTTTTACAGCTTCCACATCATGGTCATGCTCGGCTTCCTCTTCCCGGTACTCTTTCTCGGGGTCCTGTTCTTCCTGTTCAAGAAAAACCTGGAAAACCAGACCTGGTTCCTGCGCTTTGCCGTCTTCTCCCTGCTTTTGGGATACCTGGCCCAGGAAACCGGGTGGATCGTGGCCGAGGTGGGTCGTCAGCCATGGGCCATTCAGGGACTTCTGCCCGTGGGTGTGGCCATTTCCGATCTGACAACGGGCACCGTGCAACTGACCTTCTTCATGTTCCTGATCCTGTTCACCGTTCTGCTCATCGCCGGCATCAGGATCATGACCCGACAAATCGCTCACGGACCGGAGGAATAAGCCATGTTTGGAAATCTTGCACACAGTCAACTTCAGGAACTCTGGTGGATCGTGGTCTCCCTGGTGGGCTCGCTCTTCGTGTTCATGACCTTTGTCCAGGGGGGCCAATGTCTTCTTGGAAGCATTGCCAAAACCGATCGCCAAAAATCCCTGGTCATCAACTCCCTGGGTCGCAAATGGGAACTGACCTACACGACCCTGGTCCTGTTCGGCGGGGCCTTTTTCGCGGCTTTCCCCAAATTCTACGCCACCAGCTTCGGCGGGGCCTATTGGGTCTGGATCGCTATCCTGTTCACCTTCACCCTGCAGGCGGTGAGTTACGAATTCCGCAAAAAAGAGGGCAACCTGCTCGGATCCAGGGTGTATGAAATCTTTCTCTTCATCAACGGGGCCTTCGGCATCCTGCTCATCGGCGCGGCCGTGGGAACCTTTTTCACGGGTTCGTCCTTCCAGATCAACGCCTTCAATCTGGGCTCCTGGAAACATCCCCTGCGGGGCCTCGAAGCGGCCCACGAAATTCACGCCCTGTACCCCGACGTCCATGTACTCATGCTCAGCATGCATAAAAGCGAGGAATTCCTCTCCATGGCATTGGCGGCGG
>CAYWJL010000179.1:0-2481 GCA_964458145.1 uncultured Desulfovibrionales bacterium
AAGATCTTCTCCGGGTTTGCGCCGGTTTATAACGGGAAGGCCGGGAAACTTTTTTAACTGATTGTATCCGACAAGAGGAATAGCTATGACCAATAATGATATTGTGCGGCGGATTCGCTATATTTTTGATTTGAGTGATTCCAGGATGATTGCCATTTTCGGGGCCGCTGACCATCAGGTGACAAGGGCCCAGATAAGTGACTGGCTTAAAAAAGAAGATGATCCCGCGTACACGTCTTGTCGGGACAGGGAACTGGCAATTTTTCTCAACGGCCTGATCAATGATAAACGGGGCAAAAAAGACGGACCGCAGCCCCAGCCCGAGATGCAGTTGACCAATAATATCATTTTCAGAAAATTGAAGATTGCCTTGAACCTCAAGGCTGAAGATATCCTGGAAATTTTGAGGCTGTCCGGTGTGGATATCAGCAAGCACGAACTGAGCGCCTTTTTCCGCAAGCCGGACCATAAACACTACCGGCTCTGCAAGGATCAGATTTTGCGTAAATTTTTACAGGGAATGCAGCTCAAATGCCGTGTAGATGGGTGATGGTCAAATAGTTATCTTTCCTTCCACCGGCAGATTCGTTGTTCCAGCATGTTCACGCCTTCAAAAAGCAATACGCCCAGCAAAGACATGCCGAAGATACCGGCAAACATCCCTTCGTAGTTCATCCTCCCCCATTCATCCATGATCATGTAGCCGAGTCCTGTGGACGTGGCAAAGGATTCCACGAAAAAGAGCACGGCGATACTCACGCCGGAATTGATACGCAGGGCCGTGAATCCGGCGGGAAGAGCGGCCGGGATGTAGACCTCCCGGATGATCTGCGTTCCCGATGCGCCCATGGCCCGGATGGAGTCGATATATGTGGCCGGAAGATGTTTGACCCCGTCCCGGGTCGTCACCAGCACCTGAAAGGACAGAATCAGGGTGATCATGGCGATTTTGGACAGATCGCCCAGCCCGAGAATCAGAAGCACGACAGGCAGGAACACGATTTTGGGAATGGGATAGGTGAGATACACCAGAGGAGAAAGCAGGGCGTCCACACGCCTGCTGCCTCCCATATACACGCCCAGGGGAAAACCCAGAACCCACGCCAGAACCATGCCCGCACCGGCCCGGTACGTACTTGCCCCCATGTTCGACCAGAATGTCCCGGTTCCCAGAGCCGACCAGAAGGCGTGCAGAGCTGCCTCGGGCTGGGGCAGAACCGCAGAGGTGAGTACCGTGGCCAGCCCCTTCCAGAGAAGAAACAGGAAAAGCAACGCGCATGTATAGGAAAAGAAGGATTTGAACATTTAAAAATAGTTCCCCATGCCTCTCCGAATGTGTCGCACCAACGAGAAATACTGGTCGGTTTCTCTTAAATCGGGATCTCCGAATCCGGGATTGTCATACCGTGCCTTGATGGTGGCCGGGGTATCGGCCAGGAGGAGAATGGTCCGCCCCAGATACGCGGCCTCCTCGATGGAATGGGTGACCAGGACATAGGGGAGGGGCGTTTTTATGCGGTCGTTGAGCAGCTGGGCCTGCAATTTCTCCCGGGTCATGGCATCCAGGGCGGAAAAGGGTTCGTCCATGAGCAGAAGCCGGGGGCGTGCGGCATAGGCCCGGGCGATGGCCACCCTTTGTTGTTCTCCGCCGCTCAGACGGTTCGGGAATTCCTTTTCGCGGTCAAGGAGGCCCATGTCATCCAGAAGGTTTCGGGCCCGTTCGTTACGTTCGGTTTTGCCTACCCCCTGGATCTTGAGTCCCAGGGCCACATTGTCCAGAACGGTTTTCCAGGGATGCAGGCCGTATTGCTGCAGGATGATGGCGATATCCCGGCCGGGCTTTTTGATGGTGCGGCCATCGAGGAGAATGCGGCCGGTGTCGGGAGCGGTCAATCCGCAGAGCATGTACAAGAGCGTACTTTTGCCGCACCCCGATGGCCCGACAATGGCGATGGTTTCGTCGGGGGCAAGGGTAAAATCGATATCCCGGAGCACCTCGCGGCCTCCAGGATAGTGTTTGCTCAGTGATGTGACCTCAAGCATCAGGGTACCAGGGAAGAATAGGGGATCGAAGCACGCAGCATACCCTGGTCGAGCATACATTGCTGGATGGATGCGAGTTCACGTTCCGAGGGCAGATTCAGGGTGGGCGGATAGGTAAACACGGGAAAATCGGCCTGCAGGGGTTTGGGAACCCGGCATGTGGAAGACATGAGTCCCCTGTAGGTTTCGGGATGCGCATTGATTCTGTTCACGGCTTCGGCGTAGGCAGCTTTGAATCCTTCAAATGTATCAGCTTGATTTTCATGCACGGCAATGACGGTCATGGGCAGGTTCAACTGCGTATCGGTCACCAGAATAGGGCAGCCTTTGAGCCTGGCCAGAGAAAGCAGGGGTTCCGGCAGAATGGCCGCATCGATCTTGCCGGAGACGAGCATCTGGAATCGGAAGGGACGTTTGCGGATTTCAAGAGGCTTGAGC
>CAYWJL010000179.1:2491-5176 GCA_964458145.1 uncultured Desulfovibrionales bacterium
GTTGTATGCGCAAACTCGGGCAGGGTCTGCATCCGGCTCATGATCAGATCGATGACCGTGGCCTTGGACATGCCGACCTCGAGAGTTTTTCCCAGGGCTCGCGGGTGTTGGTCACTGCCCGGACAAAGGGCCAGTCCGAACATGGGATATTGCTTGTCCGGATCTGCCATGGTGAGAATCTTGATGGGCACCTTGTTCCGGGCCAGGAGCAGGACGTTTAAAAAATCACCGAAAAAACCGTCCAGGCTACCGGTCTGCATGGCCATTTCCCGTTCCATGGCACTGGAAAAGGGAACCAGTTCCACATTCAGGCCATGCTTGTGAAAAATTTTTTCATGGGCAGCCACCTGCAGGGGGAGTGTGTTCAACACCGGCAACAGCCCCAGCCTGAGAGGGGCGGCCATGATCAGGTCTGAAGAAAAAAGGATGATCAGCAACGACAAGAATAAAAATTTCAGCTTCATGTACAGCTCCAACTCAAGGACGAAGGACAACGGACACAGGAAGGGCAGACGAAGGTTCACCTAGCCTAATCGGATAGGGAAGAAAAGAGGAAGAGGATCAGGCAGATTGAGGGGTGAGGGGAGACTCCAAGCTGCAAAGAGAGCTCACGAGCAGGGAGATCCCGGATCACGTCCGGGATGACGTGTTTTTTGTCTGTTTTCTGTCATCTGGCCTCTATCCCCAAGGGCGGACACACAGGTCCGCCCCTACGATTGCAGGATACGCTCCGGTTATCGGAGACCAGCCGGATCAATTCTTTTGATGAATGTCGAGTTGGGGAAAGGGGATTTCCCAGCCGTGAACGCTTGCCGCATCCACGCACCATCTCTGGATGGCGCGGGTGATCCTGTTGTAGAGGGGGGCCTGGGTGCCGTTGAAGTCGGCAATGACCACCAGGTCGAGGGAGGATGCCCCGGCGTTGGCGAATTCCACGCGCAGGTTGAGCAGGTTTTCCTTGTAGCCTTCCTCTTCCAGGCGGGACTCGATATAGGTTTCGAGCTGTCCGGGCACCTGCTCGGTCGCCTGCTTCTGGAGGTTGTAGGAGATGCCGAAGGGAATTTTCAGCCTGAAGTTGGTGGAGAGGTTGAGGGGGGTCATGCTCAGGAAGTCGCCGGTCTGGTAGGTTTTTCTGGCTCCACCCCGCTGGACCAGTTCCACGGCCTCGTGGGACAGGGCGGTGACGCACCCTCGTGTTCCGTCAGAGAGGATGACCCAGTCGTTTTTACGGCAGGGAAACCAGGATTCGGACGGGTGAAACGATCTGGAGGTCTTGTCCAGCAGGGCCTCTATGGGCAGGCGGATCTTCATGCCGAGGTCGGGGTTCTCCAGGGTGGAGTAGAAGTTGATCTGTTTCACCAGCCAGGGAACCCCCTGGTACATCATCCGTTCACCTTCGCGGACAGCGCCGATGTTCAGCATGAGACGGCTCTGATGGACAAATCGGGGCAGGGTGTTCTTGGCGGCCCAGGCCACGCCCATCAGGGCGATGACGGCCAGGGAAAGCAGGACCCAATCCTCGAATATATAAAAGACCAGAATCACGCTCAAAAGGGCTACCAGGATGATGATCACCCGGGAGATGAGCTCCAGGGCGCGGATGTGAAACGGCCGGTAGTCGGCGCGGTATCCGGGGATCATTCGGATAAAGAAACGGTAGCCGGCCCGTAGAAACAAGACCACCCCAAGACAGGCAAGCAGGGCTATGACGACATACAACCCCCTTGTTCTGAAGAAGTTTTTGAGGGAATCCCCGGAGCTCTCCAAAAGGGAGATCTCTTCCTGTTCGATCTCGTTCAATTGGAGGCGGATCAGGTCGAGCTTGTTGGTGATCTGACTTTCCAACCCCTTGTATTCCGGCAGGAGTTTCTTCAGTTCCTTTTCCAGGGTCGGATTTTTGACCTCTGCCAGGAGTTCTTCAACCTGAGCCCGTGCCTGGATCGCCTCGGGCCGCAATGCTTCGTAGGTTGCCAGCTGGTCCCGGAGTTCTGTCTTGCGTCTGGCCTTGGCTGTCAGTTGCTTGAGTTCCTTGATGCCGGGCTCCACAAGTGCAACCAGCTCGCCTTTCCAGTCGAATTTTTTCGCCTTTTTTTCAGAAAAAATATCGGAATCCACACCGGTGGCAATACGTTCAAAATCCGCATTGGCCCCGGCCAGCTGTTTGTCCAGCTCATCCAGTTCGGCCTTGAGCAATCCCTTATGGGTTTCCGAGTCGGACTGCTTGATCTGCAGTTTCATTTCTTCCATCCGAGCCACAAGATCCGATTTCATGCGGACAATGGACCGGAGCATCTCCAGGGCGGTTTCCTTTTGTGCGGCCTCTGCTGCGTTTTGCACCGTGTCGGGCGATGTTTGCCCGTTTTCAGGCATGGCCTGAAGAGGTTGGGCATGGAGGTGCCCCCAGAAGAACATCAGGGCCAGGAAGGCTGCGACGGATGGAGCTGTGAGTTTGTTCATGGTCGTTTCTCTGTCAGATTTGAAATTTCCCCGAGTGAGCAGGCATTTTCAAGGATAAGTTTTGTGTGCATGTGTTGAGGAATGCCGGGAAGGGGACACGATACCGCCTCCCGGTACAAGGGATCTGTTTTTATGGCGGACTGTCGCAATGATGGTACTATGCGGAATTGACTTTGGATGCCCCGATATCTTTCAGCTTTTTACCTTCTTTCAGATTTTTTTCAAGTT
>CAYWJL010000180.1:0-5153 GCA_964458145.1 uncultured Desulfovibrionales bacterium
AGACCAGTGATATTTCAGCATCCCTGCTCACCGGTAGTTACACCCTCGAATCCATGGAGAGTAACATCAAGAACGTGTTGACCTCTCGGGGGATCGGTTTTGATGCCGATGAGGACCCCATCAGCAGCCTGATCGGCAACCAGATTTTCGGCAGTGACGCATTGGCGATCGGACTAACCACGGACACAACCGAGGGTTCCGAGACATTCGGCCTTTTCACCCTGGACGAGGCATCCCTGAACGAGGCCCTGGAAGAGAATCCCGAAGCGGTCATGGAGATTTTCAGTGCGGATCTGACACCTGCAGTGGACACCTCGGCCTTCAGCTATCTTTCTGCCATCTCCGGAACCACCCAGGCCGGAGCCTACGATATCTCCTACACGGTCAATGCGAGTGGGGAGATCACCTCGGCAACCATTGACGGAACCGTCTACGATTACGCAGGCGGGGCCTCGGGAAAATCAGACAACACGCTGACCTCCCTGTCGGGTTCATCCAAGGGTCTGGCCATCACGATCAACGACCTGACCGAAGGAACGCACGAGGGAACACTTCGTCTCAAAGAGGGAAAAACATCTCAATTATCCACAATCCTCGAGCAGATTACCAATTCTTCAACGGGCTCCCTTTCCATTCTCGAAGACAGCTATCAGGAAACCGTTGAAAGCCTCGAAGACCAGATGGCCGACGAACAGCAACGCCTTCAGGAATACGAGACTGAACAGCGCGCCAGATTCGCCAGACTCGAATCCACCCTTGGCTATTACAGCAACATCCAGGAAATGCTTGCCTCTCAGATCAAACAATTGAGCTCATCCGATTAAGGAGTAATCCATGCAGTACAACGCTGCCCAGGCCTATTTCAAGACCCAGGTCACCACGACCACCCAGGAAGAACTGGTCATCATGCTCTATGACGCGGCCATCAAGTTTCTGACCAGGGCCAAGATCAAGATCGAGGAAAAAGATATGGCCCAAAAAGGAATCCTCATCTCCAAGGCACTGGATATCATCGCGGAACTCGATGGATCTCTGAACGTCAAACATGGAGGAGAACTGGCCCAGAATCTCCACTCCATGTATTTCTACTGCAATGCGCGATTGCTCAAGGCCAATATCAAACTCGATACCGCCATCATCGACGAGGTCATCCACATCCTTTCGGAATTCCGTTCGGCATTTGCCGAAATCCTCCCCGGCTTCAAACCGGGCCATGCAACGCCCGCCAACCAGGCCTCGGCCTACTGAGTCTATCCGATTCCGGAATTCGTCGATTTCGGTGCAATCGGTATACATTCCGGTTTTTAAGTTGAACAGCTCACAAGCGCATATACTTTTGATCGCAGCATCACCGTATCACTTCATCCCCGAAAGTCTCATCCTCCGACGGATTTTGTCTTGCCCGCATTTTTGCAGCAAGGACCGGCACAAATAAACCTCATTTATCCCTGTCCCGGTCCTTGCCTCCCAGAATTACCTCTTTTCAATCCCCCCCTCTATGATTATGGTCTCGAGATCGACATAGGCCATGTTCCTGGTTGCACGATTTTCATGTCATCTAAACCCCATTGGACCGGCCGACGCCCGAACTCTTCAGCCCGACAATAGCAAGAGCTCATGGATGCCTTCCCATGGAAGTGCTCGTGCCACCTTGCCATTTGCCGGTTCTTGCTGGCAGAAGAAAGCTTGTGCAGCATGGAACCTGACGAGCCAGGCGACCTGACAGCGAACCACGACCGTACGAGGTTATCCCATGAAAATAGTTTGTCCGGAATGCTCTTTTGCGCGCGAAGTGCCTGATGAAAAAATTCCCCCAAAAACAAAGATAGCCACGTGTCCCAAGTGCGGGCACCGGTTTCAATTCAGAACCATTCCCCAGGATGCAACCTCGGTCGACCTGGGTGTCCAGCCCGATCTTCCAACCGATTCCGCCCAAGGTGATATCTGGGATTCCCTCTCCGCCATGAACCGCACGCCCGAACCCGATCCCGCTTCCGGCGTTTCTCATCCCCAGGAACATCAGAAAACTCCGGATGCAGATAACCATACAGCCGGAGAAGTACCCTGGGAGCACCTGGACCGGCATGGTTTTTTTCCGGGGTTCATGGGAACCATCAAACAGGTCATGCTCCACCCCATCCGTTTTTTCGGAGATTCGGTTTTCACTCCGGGAATCGGCAAAGCCCTTGTCTTTTATCTCCTTATCGCTGAAATCCAGGCTCTGGCCCAGTTCTTCTGGCAAATGACCGGGATGATCCCCATGATGGGGGACAGTGCCGGCGGAGCGGCCCTGGGACTTGGTATGATGGGCATGGGGTCGGCGCTCATCTTGATCTTCTACCCCATTCTCCTGACCATGATGCTCTTTGTCATTGTGGGCATGAACCACGTTTGCCTTCGCATCTTCAAGGCCGCAAGTCAGGGATTTGCAGGCACATTCAAGGCGGTCACCTATGGTAGCGCCCCCATGGTGCTGGCCCTCTTCCCCCTGGTTGGCCCCCTTGTCGGGGCTTTGTGGACCATGGCCACAACCTTTTTCGGATACAAATACGTCCACAAAACCACCACGACCCGAGTCGTCCTGGCCATGCTTCTTCCGGTCATGGTCATGACCCTGCTGGTCCTGATGCTGTTCTTCTTCGGAGCGATGTCCCCGGAAGGGATATGACAGGGCTTTCGAACAGACAGTATTTCTATCGGATATGAGAAAACACCATGCTCCGTTACCTCCGGGACACATGGGCTCACATGAAGGCCAACCGCGCCAGGAAACGAGAAATCGCGCCCGAGTCCTTTTCCCTGCTGGTTACGGAAATCCTCCATCTCGCCCGGTTGGTGGAAAAAATCCGGCCCGGCGATCACGAACTCGGGGCCAAACTTTCCAGACTCGAACAGGAAATCAAACACCTCCAGAGATTGCTCAACAAACGCGAATTCAAACGGCTTTCTCCTGAAAAACGGCTGGAACTCAAGCAGAACCTGGTCTTTTCCCGACAACAGCTTCTCGAAGCCATGGGCGCGGCCTCACCGCCGACCAACCGCATCCAATAGCCATACGAATATTACCTCTTGAAAAAATTGAGGTTTTTATTTCCTCTTCAAGGGGTTTCATTTTTGCGCTCTCCATATTAGGGAACATCGCACGTCACGAACCTAACAAGCATCATATGACTGGTCGGCACCATATGAGGACAGTATCCTCACATATGGTCTCCCCCAGCATTCTAACCATGAGGCACCCATGATCGGTATTTCAAAACTCTATTGTGAAAACATCGAACCCTCCGACGCCCTGCGTTACGGTCGGGATTCCAAGCAGCTCCCCTCGAACCTGCTCCAGTTCTCCAAGGACAAGAAACCCGTGGTGGTCTGGAACATGACCCAGCGCTGCAATCTCAAATGCGAGCATTGCTATGCCCAGGCCATCGATCCAAACGGGGCCGACCCTATCGATACGGATCAGGCCAAGGTGATGATCGACGATCTGGCCCAGTTCGGCTCTCCGGTCATCCTGTTTTCCGGCGGGGAACCGACCATCCGCAAGGACCTGCCCGAACTCGCCAAGTACGCGGTTTCCAAGGGCATGCGGGCCGTCATCTCCACCAACGGTACCCTGATCACCAAACGGATGGCCAAGGAACTCAAGGAAGTCGGTCTTTCCTATGTGGGAATCTCTCTGGACGGGGGTGAAGAGGTCCACGACAAGTTCCGCGGCGTTCCCGGTGCCTACAAAAAGGCCCTGCAGGGGGTTGAGAATTGTCAGGCCGAAGGGCTCAAAGTCGGACTCAGATTCACCATCTTCGGCAAGAATGCCCAGGAAGTCCCCAAGGTCTTTCAGGTATTGAAGGAAATGGAAGTCCCTCGTCTGTGCCTGTATCATCTGGTCTATTCCGGGCGCGGCTCGGCCATGATCAAGGAGGACCAGAACCACGAACAGACTCGTGCCACAGTTCATCAGATCATGGATCTGACCAGAGAACTCTTCGAAGCCGGTCACCCCAAGGAAGTCCTTACCGTCGACAATCACGCCGACGGTCCCCTGGTCTATCTGCGTCTGCTCAAGGAAAACCCAAAGCGCGCCAAGGAAGTCCTGGAACTTCTGCAGTTCAACGAGGGTAACAATTCCGGTCGCGGTATCGGTTGCATCTCCTGGGACGGTCGGGTGCATGCCGATCAGTTCTGGCGTATCCATACCTTCGGCAATGTCCTCGAGCGCCCCTTTTCCGAAATCTGGACCGATCCGAACATCGAACTCTTGCACAAGCTCAAGGACAAGAAGCAGCATGTCACCGGCCGATGCAGCAAGTGCAAATACCTCCCCATCTGCGGCGGCAATTTCCGGGCACGTGCCGAGGCGTACTACGGTGATGTCTGGGCCCCCGATCCGGCATGCTATCTCACGGATGAAGAGATCGGGCTGTAATATTCCTGTTCAAACACCTTCCTCAAGGACATACGTCATGAATCCTTCGTTCTACAGGGGACGACGTCTTCGCCGGACCCCGGCCCTGCGTGATCTGATCCGGGAAACCGAAATAAGGCCACAGGATCTTATCCAGCCCTATTTTGTCGTTGAAACCGATGATTCCTCCTTTTCCCAGCCCATCGCGTCCATGCCGGGGCAGAACCAGTACTCTCTTGCCAAGCTGGAAGAACGGGTCGCTCAGGCCGTGGATATGGGTTTACGGGCCCTGATCCTTTTCGGGATTCCCAAAGACAAGGACCCCATGGGCACCCAGGCCTATGCGGACACCGGCATCGTCCAGGAAGCGGTACGCAGGCTCAAGGACCGCTTCCCCGACCTCGTGATCATAACGGATGTGTGCATGTGCGAGTTCACCTCTCATGGGCACTGCGGCATTCTGGACAACAAATACGTCCAAAACGACATCACCCTGGAATATCTGGCGAAAACCGCCCTTTCCCATGCACGGGCAGGAGCCGACATGGTCGCGCCCTCGGACATGATGGACGGACGCATCCAGGCAATCCGCGCAGCCCTTGACGAGGCTGATTTCAAGGAACTGCCCATCATGTCCTATGCCGTGAAATCAGCGTCCTCGTTTTACGGGCCGTTTCGCGATGCCGCGGAATCGGCCCCCGCCTTCGGAGACCGCAAGTCCTCCCAGATGGACGCGTCCAATCTGCGCCTG
>CAYWJL010000181.1:0-5153 GCA_964458145.1 uncultured Desulfovibrionales bacterium
GGCGAAGGGTTGCCCACCCTGGGGGCCAGAGAAAGTCCCTTGACCACGATCCCGCCAAGCCGTGACAGATCCCCGAACTGCCCCAGTTCCACACCATAGCCAAAGGTCCCGGATGCCGTGATCACGGGGTTCTTGAGTTTCAGACCGGCAAAATCAACGGAAAGATCCATGTACATTCCTTTATTCGCCACAGGACGTGGCAGGGTATCGTATTTAAGGATATAGGATAAAGGATATATGATACAGGATTTTCAACGCGGTGGTCGATTTCGGAAGAATCTGTAGGGGCGATTCACGAATCGCCCGTTTGACCGAGCCCCGGGAGGCGAGGGAAAACATGCCGGAATACAGATCCGCAGATTGATGACGAGATCAAGAGGCTGAAAAAAACTGCATGAGCACAATGTGTCTATTGGTGCCTCATGTATCACAAGGGCGATTCGTGAATCGCCCCTACAGGTCTATCGACACAGAGCACCCATTCCCAACTTCAGACAACGTTCCGTATCCTATATCTTATATCCTCTATCTTATATCTTGTTGTTCCCAAACAACACCGCACTCTCGTCCGGATGCACCATGCCCATCGCCGTCATGCGGACTCGGACAAAACGATAATCCCGGATCAGCGGATACACCAGGACAATACGCAGGAGTACCTCCCAGAGGGGCTTGCCCAGCACCGACTGGAACCGCCCTTCCCACCACCGGTTGTTCACCCCGAAATGGCGAGTCCGCAAAATGAGATGCACCCCGATACGCCAATGGGCAACGGCAAAGCGCAGTTTTCTGTAATCAATCATCTATGTTCTCGAATGTAAGCAATTGCGTACCTATGCAGTTAAAAGGGCACGGCGCGCCGTGCCCCTACGGGCGGGGTGCAAAAATACATCTGTCTCCCGCCTCCCGTCTGCTCGGCACTGCGTTCACGTGGGTTCGCCTCGACGTTATCCCGGCGCAGGCCGGGATCTTGATGGACAAAGATCTACCCAAGACGTCAAAGCGTCGCCCAACCCAGGGAGATCCCGGATCAAGTCCGGGATGACGGCAGACGGCAGACGGCAGACGGCAGACGACAGTCGGCAGGTAGGAACCCCGGCCTGCGCACTGCGCACTGTGTACTGCGCACTCTATCCTCTATCCTTTATCATATATCCTCTATCCTGCCTTTCCCCAACTCCCTCGCCATCATCTCCCCCTTCTCCCCGCCTCCGGCCATGCGGGCGAGTTCGGCCACGATCTCCTCATCCCTGAGACATGTGCACAGGGTAAAGGTCTTGCCGTCCCTGACCTCTTTTCTGATATGGAAATGACGCTCGGCCATGGCTGCCAGCTGGGGCCAGTGGGTGATGAGGATGACCTGCTGCCGTCCTGCAAGATCGCGGATACTTGCGGCCACCTTGTTGAGGGTGATGCCGCCGATGCCCGAATCCACCTCGTCGAACAGCAGGGTGGGCATGTCTTTTTCCGCGCGCAGGCCCACTACTGCCAGCAGGAAGCGTGAGAGCTCGCCTCCCGAGGCGATTTTGTCCAACGGCTGGGGCGGCTGCCCTGGATTGGGAACCCAGAAGATGCGGGGGCGATCTTCGAAAATTCCGGGATGGATTTCTTTGTGTTCGTTCTCGAAAACGATCTCCAGCTTGTCGGAAAATCCCAGATCCTTGAGGCGCACTTCCAGGCGATCCTTTAAGATTGTCGATGCCTGGGCGCGGGCCGTATTTAATCGCGTTGTCTGTTTCTCGAGTGCCTTTGCAAGATCGGTCCGTTTGCGCTCCAGCTGGGTGAGCTGCAACTGGCTCTGGTCGAGAAAGGCGATGTTTTCCTCGATTTCCTGTTCCAGTTCCAGAATCCGGTCCAGGGAGCGCTTGAGTCGCCGCTGGAGCTGGGCCAGTTTCCACAGCCTGGATTCAATGGTCTCCAAACGGGCCTGGTGCTCGAAATCCATGGGTTCGCCGCGCAGTTCCCGGTCGAGCTCCAGCACGGATTGGCGGGCGTCCTCCATATGTGACGCAAACAGATCATATCGGTCATCCAGTGCAGCCAGATTCTGGACATGAGAATGGAGCACACCCAGCCCTTCCAGCAGGGAAAATTCCTGCCCGTTGATCACCTCGAGGGACTGATGGATCATCTCCCGGGAATCGGCCTGGGCCTTGATGATCTTCTTTTCAGCCATCAAGGCTTCCTCTTCGCCTTGTTTGGGGCCGACCTTCCGGATTTCGCTCTGCTGGTATTCCAGAAAATCCCGTTTCTCCTCCAGCCCCTTGACCCGTTCCCTGATTTCCTGCTCCTGACCCAGAATTTGGGCCATCTCCCTGACCATTGCCCGGTGCCCCTCGAGCAGGCCGGGATCCTCCAGAAACCCGTCCACGATGTTCACGTGATAGGCTGGGCGAAGCAGTTTCTGCTGCCCGTGCTGGCTGGTATGGATGAGCAGGCCGGGCCGGAGGGTTTGCGCCTTTTCCTGAGACCCGAGTCGGTCATTGATGTAGATCCGACTGCGCCCGGTCTCGGCCAGGATCTCCCGCCGGAGAATGACCTCCTGCCCATCGAGGATGAAGAGGGCCTCGACCTGGGCCTTTTCGCATCCCGAACGGATCATGGATGCAGAGATCTTGTCCCCGAGAATGAAATCAAGGGCGCTCAGGATGAAGGATTTCCCGGCCCCGGATTCGCCGGTGAGGGCGTTCAGGCCGGAGGCGAAATCCATTTCCACATCCTCGATCAAGGCGAGGTTTCTGATACGCAAAAATTCAAGCATGGAGTACCTTGGTCAAACCATAAGCTGAAAATGGATTATGAACGTGTTCGGGGATCTGCAGACAGGGTCCGCACCCATTGTTCCATCATGCCGCTGGGGTCCATGCGGTGGATCGTGCGCATGAACCGGTCTTCCTGTCCCTGGTTCACGGCCAGGTCATACGCAACCGCGAGTTCTTCCAGGCCCTGAGGTTTGCGAAATACCCGCAGGTTGTTCAAGGCGAGGTCGCAGCCCATGCGCCAGTCGTCGCGAGCGCGCAGGCTGAGAAAGGACAGCGTGCGCAATCGAGCCCCTTCAAGGCCACGTTGGAGTCCGAAAAGCCGGGATATTTCTCGTATGAGCTCCGGGCTGTCCGGATTATATGATTCGGCAACGAGGAGACATTCGAGAGCGGTCTCCGGAAGAGATTTTTTGGGATTGAACGGCACTACGAGACGGAAAATTCGTTTTTCCCTGAGCAAAATCCGCGACCATGTCCGGGCAATATCCGCAGGCCCGGATTCTCCTGGCCGCTCGCGAATGTTGCAGGTCGTGATGTGGCGCAACAGGAATTGCCTGGCCAAAGATGTTTGACCCTGATGCAGCGCCGCCATGGACGCGCTCAGGTTTACCCCGAGATGATGGGCATACTGCCCCTGCTGGAGTACCGGAAGAATGAGATCTCGAAGATTTTCCCAGGAACCCGTGGCATGAACGATGCGGATCAATGTCGCCAGTCCGTCGGGAGTGCACGGGATTGAGAGCAGTGTGTTTCTGACGGGTGAAAGATTGATGGTGATGCGATCTGCGTCGTGAAAAATCCATTGTGTCATGGCCAGATTCACGGTGCTGTCGATTCCCGTGGATGCCGACCTTGGGGAAGACTCGCACAAGGCAAGAAGTCGTTTTGCTCGGTGCACGGGAAGATGCTCATTGCGAACACGTTCGCGCCCGGCCAGAGCAACAATGCGGGCTCGATGCGTGTTTGTGCGATAAAAGGCGATCTTGGATTCCAGCTCCAGAACATGATCGAAGGTATCCATCTCCCGGCCGGGTTCGAAAAGTTCCTCGAGCCCGTTGTCGAAACGCTGGTTGATGACCAGACACCCGCAGGACGCAGCCTCGAAAGAGCGGAAGTTGACCTCGGCCATGATGGATTCATTGGGGGCGATGCGGGAATCAGCGTACAGGGATTTCATGGCTGCAAAACTGATATCCTGATCAAACGTGGTGTCAAAGGTCGAACAGAGAAAGTCCACCAGATTTTTTCGGGGCATGCGGTGGCCGGTCACCCGCCCCACGAAGCAGACTTCGTGTGCCCTTCTCTCCCAGGGTGTCCATGGATGCTCGAACCCGTACCAGGGAAGCCAGGCAACGCTGGGCAGCCCCTGAAGCTTCAGCTTGTCGACCCAATCCTTCTGGGTCGTCAGCACGAGATCGAAGAGCCTGCCATATGCAGCCTGCCAAAAGGCATTCAGATGGGTGTCGATGGACCAGAACGCCTTGAAACAGGACCATTCGTCCAGATCAGTCAGAATTTTTCGCGGCCCAAGTGTTTCCTGCTGAACGATCAGGTCGGGCTTGAAATGTGCCTGTTCGAGAAGGGGGGACAGGCGCGAGTAGCCGGAGGGTGGATGAAGCACGAGGCAGGTATGGCCCAGGGACTCGAAGGCAGGAACAAGGGTGCAGTCGATGCAGACAATGTTCATGATCAACGCTGCTTGAGGCGGGGGTCGAGGAGGTCCCGCAGGGTTTCGCCCAGAAGATTGTACCCGAGCACGGTAAACAGGATGGAGAGACCCGGAAACACGGACAGCCACGGGGCGATTTCCATGACGTCCTTGCCTTCCATGAGCATGTTTCCCCAGCTGGGCACCGGAGGCTGGACCCCGAGACCGAGAAAGCTGAGGGCCGATTCCGTGAGAATGGCCGCTGCGATTCCCAAAGTGGCGGAAACCAGAACCGGTGTCAGGGCATTGGGCAGGACGTGGCGGGCAAGAATACGGAATACGCTCGCTCCTGAGATCCGGGCCGCCTTGACGAAATCACGTTCCTTGAGGCTCAGGGTCTCGGCACGGACCAGGCGGGCCACCCCCATCCATGATGTGAGTCCGATGACGATCATGATGTTGTTCAGGCTGGGCTCCAGAAAGGCAATAACAGCAAGGATGAGAAAAAACGAGGGAAAACAGAGCATCACGTCCACTCCGCGCATGATGAACTCGTCCACCAACCCGCCGAAATACCCGGCAATGAGCCCGAGAACCATGCCGATGGACGCGGAAATGCCCACGGCCACAAACCCCACCCACAGGGAAACCCGAGCCCCATAGACCAGCCTGGTGAACACGTCCCGACCCAGGGCGTCCGTCCCCAGAAGATGCTCGGGCCCGGGAGGACGCAGGATGGCGTC
>CAYWJL010000182.1:0-5149 GCA_964458145.1 uncultured Desulfovibrionales bacterium
GTAGGCGGGAACGGTGATGACCGCTTCACTGACGGTCTCGCCCAGATAGGTTTCAGCGTCCTTTTTCAGCTTCTGCAGGATGATGGCCGAGATTTCTGCCGGGCTGTATTTTTTGTCATCGACCTGGACATAGGCATCGCCATTGGGGCCGGAAACGATTTTGTAGGGGCTTTTCTTGGCCCATGCCTGGATCTGGGGCTCGTCGAATTTCCTGCCCATGAGACGTTTGACCGCAAAGATGGTTTTTTCCGGATTGGTGACAGCCTGACGTTTGGCGATTTCGCCCACGAGGCGTTCCTTGTCGGTGAAGGCGACAATGGAAGGGGTGGTCCGGCCGCCTTCGGGGTTGGTGACGCATTTTGCGTCCTTGCCTTCCATGACGTAGACGCAGCTATTGGTTGTTCCGAGATCTATTCCGATGATCTTTCCCATACTGTCCTCCTGAAAAATGAATGGTATCGAAAAATGGTGCCAAAGATTTTTGGCAAAATGTGGGATGCGATGTCGGCCGCATGGTTGCCCCGGTTATGCCGATGATCAACGAGGGTAACCCGGGTCCGGAGTGAATCATAATGCGCCAAATGGTGTTGTAAAGGGTATCGGGCGCAAAAAATACGGAATATCCGGGGTACAGTGTATCATTGCCGGTCGGGATCGCACTTCTTGCTGACCACGACCTTGGCGGGCCGAAGCAGTCTTTCGTGGAGTTTGTAACCGGTTTGCAGGACCTGATTGACACATCCCTCATCCATGGAAGGGTCGGGTACCTGGGACATGGCTTCATGAACGGCCGGGTCGAAGGGGATGCCCACATGGTCCTGGCCGATGACGGTCAGGCCGTTTTTCTGCAGGGTTTCCCTGAAGATGTTCAGGGTCATTTCCACGCCCTGGACGAGATTCTGGCAGGCCTGATCGTTCTGCCCGTGCTGGAGGGCGAGTTCGAGATTGTCCACCACGGGAAGAATGTTCTCGATGATGCCGCTGGTGGCGAACTTGCAAAATTCTTCTTTTTCACGGACGAGGCGCTTCTTGAGGTTTTCGGCATCGGCCAGAATGCGCAGGGATTCCTTTTTCTGTTCTTCGAGCTCGGCGCACACCGCGGCATAGGCCTCCTCGATGGTTGGTTCCTTGGTTTCCTGCTGCTCCTCGGTCTCTTCCATGACTTCTTCCTGCTGTTCGGGAGCCTGATCGGTGGTTGAAGGGTCGTGCATCTTGTTTTTCTTCATGCGGATGTCTCCTTGAATGGACGGGCCTGACACGGACGTCGGCGGACAGACCCCTGCATGGACAATGGGTGAAAAAACGCATGACAAGGAGTTCCTGTCCATGCGTGCGTAGTGTCGTGAAACGAAAGGGAGTGATTCGTCGCCCGGAACAGAGGGCTAGAAACGCGATTGCAGCATTTGACTAAGTACTTGGGCGGTAAAGTCAACCATGGGAATGATTTTTGCGTAGTTCATGCGTACCGGACCGATGACGCTGATCATTCCGGCTGCCTGATCGGAAATGGTGTACGGGGAGGAGACCAGACAGCAGTATTCCAGATCATCCCAGGATTTTTCCTGGCCGATGACGATACGCGAATCGTGTTCGTCAAAAATGGTGTCCACGAGTTCCAGGAGCCTGGAGCGTTCCTCGAGCAACCTGAAGATGTCGCGCATGGCTTCGATGTCGGTGAAGTCCGGCTGGGTGAGGAGATTGCTCGCGCCTTCCACGAAGATCTCCCGTTGGGCCTCGGCAAAACAGGTCTTGTCGGCAAGATCCAGAGCACGCTGGTACAGGACGTCGAAAACCTGCTTGGCAGCCCGCATCTCGGCACGGATTTTTTCACGGACCGTGTGCAGGGGTCGGCCCTGGAAATGGCTGTTCAGGTAATTGGCGTAGGTGATCAGGTCGTCCGAGGTGATCTCCATGTCCACATCGATGATCTTGTTCTGGACGATGCCCCCCTGGAGAACCAGGATGGACATGATCTTGCCCGGGGTGAGGAGGACGAAATCGATGTGTTTCCACTGGACATGGCCCTGACTGGGGCCAAGGACGAGGCAGGCCTGCTGGGAAATGGAGGAGAGGACGCGTGAGGTGTTCCTGAAGATATCCGACGGGTCCGAACCCACGTGACCGAGATGGCCGGAAATGGCGTCCATTTCGTGTCCGGACAGGGGCGGGATCTGGATGATGGTGTCCAGGAAGTACCGCAACCCCTTGATGGTCGGAACGCGACCCGCCGACGTGTGGGGCTGGTCCAGAAATTCCTTGTCCGCCAGATCGGCCATGGTGTTGCGGATGCTGGCCGCGCTGAGCTTGCTCCGTGATTTTTTGGCCACGATGCGCGACCCCACAGGCTTGGCTGTGGCTATGTATTCCTCGACAATGATCGTCAGGACATCGATTTCACGGGGAGAAAGTTCCATGGTTCACCTGGCTTGGCACTCTCTTTGGCGGAGTGCCAAAAAAACTACGCATTGCATGGCATGCTGTCAAGATGGTGGGAGGCCGTGAAGGGTTTGTCCGGCTGTCCCGCTCAGGTTTCCGGAGAGTGAGGACAGATGTGGTCCTGGTGGAAGAGGTAGGCTCGCAAGGCCTGAATCCATGGGCGTGGTGTCAGGCCGGTTGTACGGATGAAGTCCGAACTGTCCAAAACCGAGTAGGCTGGGCGAACGGCCTTCTGGGGGAAGTCGGCCGAAGAGATGGGTTTGGCAAGACAGGGGACGCCGGTGCAGGCAATGGCCTCGGCTGCCAGTTCGCACCAGGAGGCGTGACCCGTGTTGGTCAGGTGGAAGATGCCGCGTGCCCGCGCCTTGACCAGGGCCAGGGTGTTGCATGCCAGATCAAGGGTGTAGGTGGGACAGCCGACCTGGTCATGGACGATATTCAGGGATGGTCGGGTCGCCGCCAGCTTCAGGATCTTGTCCACAAAATTGGTCTTGTAGGGGCCGAAAAGCCATGCCGTGCGGATGATCAGAGCCTTGTCACTTCCAAGGGCCATGATTCCCTGTTCACCTTCCAGTTTTGTCGCACCGTAGACCGAAAGCGGATTGGTTGTGTCGCCTGGAAGATAGGGGGTGGATTTTTTGCCGTCGAACACGAAATCCGTGCTGTAGTGGATGAAATGGAGATCCCGTGCCTTGGCGATGCGGGCCAGAAGAATGGGCAGGCTCTTGTTCAGCCGTTGGGCATCCTCGGTCTCGTCTTCGGCCAGATCCACCTGGGTGTATCCGATGGTGTTGAAGATGTGGGTCGGCTGGTGACGTTCGATATACGCCTCGACCATGTCCCGGTCGAAGACATCAAGATCCTCCCGGCCGGGGCAGAGGATGTCCCAGCCCTGCTTCTCGAGAATCCGGGCGAGGGCCTGGCCGAGCAGGCCGGTTTTGCCCCCGAGGACCAATGCCGTTTTGGAGGGAGTCGTTACCTGTCTCTGACTGGTGTCTGATTGCATGGCGAGTAGTCTGTCCCGACTAGGGTTTGCGTTGGACAAATTTGACCCGAAGTTCGAACAGGAGGTCCCGTATCAGCCGTTCCTCTTCGCAGGTCAGGTTCCCCTTGGTTTTTTCCTGGATCATGCCGAGAATGTCGATGGTCTGTTTGGCCAGGGGAATATTCACGGATTCCTTGCCTGTCTGGATGTCGGGGATCTCCCCCAGATGGACCAGGACCGTGGAGCTCAGGGACATGACAAAGGTGGAAAAGTCGAGTTTGGGCATCTGTCCGGTATCCGCGGTCTTGGCCGTTCTGCGGTATTCGCGGGCGGCCTGTTCCTCGGCCTCCAGGCGCTTTTTTGTTTCGGCCGGAGATTCGTTCTCCCGGCAGGGATCGTTGTGCTCGGACATGGGGACTCCTTTGTAGAAGACAGAAAACAGATAACGGAGAAAGCAGAGTGCGCAGTGCACAGTACGCAGTGCGCAGGTCTGAGTATGCCGTCATCCCGGATTTGATCCGGGATCTCAAGGGGTGTGGGCGGTAGATTGCCGTCAGGAATAGTCTTTATGTCAAGCAAGATCCCGGCCTACGCCGGGAAGACCGCCTCCAGGGAAAAACGACAATTTTTTCAGGACGAAACGATTCAGCACCGGTCCTGGTCTTCAAGGGCCTGTTCATAGGCCTTCATGGCCTGTTCCAGATAGTCGGGGCAGCCGGAATAACCGCCGCAGGCCACGTAGGATTGGCGCAGGGCGTACAGACCGGCCATAAGGTCGCTCCAGTCCACGTGACCCATGTGGCCGAGGCGGATCATTCTGCCCTTCATGTCTCCCTGGCCGCCTGCCGCCACGACTCCGTATTTTTCGGCCATGGTCTCGAGCACTTTGGTGGCGTCGATGCCCGGAGGCATGAGCAAAGAGGTCAATCCCCAGGTGAAGCGTTCAAGAGCCAGAAGTTCCAGGCCCATGGCCGAGATGCCGGTCCGGGCCATCATGGTCAGGGCCCATTGCTTGCGAAAGATTGCCTCCATCCTGTCACCGGCAAAGTGTTCCAGGCTCGTGGCCAGGCCCACCAGAAGGCCGATGCCCGGGGTGAACAGGGTCTGTCTGTCCTTGATCTTTGCCCGTTCCTTGAGAAGATTGAAATAGAAATTTTTGGGTTTGACCGCTTCCACCCGTTCCCAGGCGCGCTGGGCCAGGGAAATGAACGCGAGGCCCGGAGGAAGCATGAGCCCTTTCTGGGAGCCTGTCAGCAGACAGTCGATGTTCCACTCGTCCATGGGGCAGGGCGAGACACCCACAGCGGAGATGCCGTCCACCACCAGGAGCACGTCGCGTTTTTTGGTTTCTTCGCCGATTGCCTGAATGGGGTGGAGCACGCCGGTGGAGGTTTCCGAGGCCTGGATGAGGACACCCTTGATGGCGGGCCAGCGGTCAAGACTGTTCAGCACGTCGATGACCTTGACGGTTTCACCCCAATTGACCGGAAGGATGACCATCTCCAATCCGTGTGCATCGGCGATGTCCGACCAGCGTTCCCCGAATTTGCCCCCTTCGATGACCAGGACCGTATCGCCGGGCTTGAAGAGATTGGTCACGGCTGCGGTCATGGCTCCGGTGCCGGAACTGGTCAGAGGGATGACCGGCTGGGAGGTGCCGAAAATGTGCTGCAATCCCTGCTGGATATCGCCCATGATCTCCTTGAACGCGGGTTTGCGGTGATGGAT
>CAYWJL010000183.1:0-5146 GCA_964458145.1 uncultured Desulfovibrionales bacterium
TTGAGATGACCCTCGATCCTGGTCACCGGATCGACGGCAATCTTGATCTTCTTGGAAGATGCTCCTGCTACCGGAGCTTTGCTTGGCTTACATCCTGACATATATGAACTCCTTATTCAGAATTTCGATTCGTGGTTAGCCTTCTTCGTAGAGCGGGGACATGTCATCCGGGAATCCCGGTTCGACGCAGCCGATGCAGATGGCATTCTCGACACACCAGTTCACGCCACCGTTCCAACGCCGTTTGAAGCAGTCCGCATAGGCATTGGGACCCTTGCAGCCAAGCTGATACCGACACTTGTCCTTTTCCATAAAATTTTCGGCCAATTCATCGTTGTCGAACTTGTCCAGGAAGGGACAGTTTTCATGGATGTTTTCACCAAAGAAAAGTGTGGGCCGACCGTCACTATCGAGTTCGGGAAGGGGGCCCTTGCCCAGGGCATACTGCCAGGCGGCCAGCAGGGTACCGATCATCCAATCGGGATGCGGAGGACAGCCGGGAACGTTGACAACCAGTTTGTCGGCCATTCCGTTGGAAGCAAAAACATCCTTGACGCCGGATGCACCGGTGAGATTGCCCTGTCCGGCAGGAATCCCGCCATATGCGGCACAAGTGCCCACAGCGACGGTTGCCAGGGCTTTCTTACCCAGATCGAGGGTGAGATCTTTCATGGTGATTTCATGACCATCTTTCTCACCGACAATACAGTAGCGCCCTTCAGCTGCTGTGGGGATAGCGCCTTCAACGATCAGGAAAAACTTGCCCTGGAATTTCTCGGCAACTTCGTACATGTGCTCGAGAGCCATGTCGCCTTCTGCTGCCATGACCGTGGGATGATACTCGAGGCTGATGACCTTGAGCAGCACATCCTTGATCTTGGGATGAACCGAGTTCAGCAGGGAAACCGAACAGCCCGTACAGCCCTGTCCCTGAATCCAGATGACAGGAGCCTTTTTGGCCCCCTCTTCCATGGCCTGGATGACCTTGGGATTGAAAACCTGCGAAATCCCGAGGCCGGCCACGGTGCCGGAACAAAGTTTGACAAATTCTCGTCTGTTTAAACCCATACCCTCCTCCTTGTATATGATGATTTATACATAACGTATAACCAATTATTTCAAAGTCCGAATGGCGTAGCCGTGCATATCGATTATGTCAATATCCTTGCATATTTTTGATATTTTTTTTCAATAACATAAAATATATAAATTTTCACAATCAATACAGCCTCTAAGAATACATTTTTTAATTCAGTAACACGATTGTAAGACAGGAGATCGTAATCGCATCTTTCGAACAGGCCTGTCGACTGTTTCAAAAAATCGTAACACGACATGACCATCCCAGAAAACCTTCCAAAATCGTTGACCAAAACGCAAAGAACCTCTTTTTATGGACTCCTTGCCATTTCGGATACCAGCCATTAGGACTCAAGTTTCATCGGGCAACGGGCATCATCGAAACGACTCCCTTCGGGATCGTAGCGCCGTTTTCCTCTCTCGCGATCCCCCGGGATGCCGTACCGGTATCCGACGCAGTCATCCAGCCAGTATTCACGTAACACCGAGGAGCGATATTCATGAAAAATGTTTTCAAACCCCTGAGCCTGGCCCTTCTGGCCATTGTGGTCATTGCCGGAATGGTTCTGGGCTATATGAAATTCTTCGAATCCGACCTTCCGGATATTTCTCTTACCCCGGAGAACATGGTCGTGACCAACGAGACGCAGTTCATCCTGAAAGTCCATGACCGGAGTGCAGGCCTTGGGATAGTCCAGGTAGCCGTTCACCAAAAAGACCGTCAGAGCGTTGTCCTCAGTCAGACCTTTGCCGCAAAACAACATGCGTGGTCGGCAACATTCAATCTCAAGACGGCCAAGCTTCAGGAAGGTTCCTTCGAGCTCCTGATTTCCTGTACCGATAAATCATGGAGTCATCTGGGCAAAGGAAACACCCGCCTGATCAAACAAAATCGCGAGCTGGACAACCAGCCCCCCGTGGTCAGTGTGATTTCCAGACAACATAACGTTGCCATGGGTGGATGCGGCATGGTCGTCTATACCCTGTCCGAGCCGGCACATCGGACCGGGGTCATGATCGGCGAACGCTTCTTTCCAGGGTTCAAACAGGATGGGAACGAGTATTACCTCTCCCTGTTCACCTATCCCTACGACGCCGATCCCCAAAAGGATGCACCAGAGGTCATCGCTGTGGACGATGCCGGCAATACGGGAAAAAGCGGCATCTATTATCATTTGATTCCCAAACGCTTCCGCAACGACACCATCCGCATTTCCGACCGATTTCTCGAGCGAAAAATGCCCCAGTTCACGAACACGTACCCCAACGAGCCCACCCTGCTCGACGTCTTCCTCAAGGTAAACAATGAAAGCCGGACCAAAAACCGAGCCAGCCTGCTCGATTTCGCAGAAAAATCCTCTCCGAACATCCTCTGGAACAAATCATTCATCCGTCAACCGGGAGCAGCCACACGAGCGACCTTTGGCGACAAGCGAACCTACCTGCACAACGACAAGGTGATCGACCATCAGCGTCATCTCGGGGTCGATCTGGCTTCGGTTGCCAGAGACAAGGTCAAGGCCTGCAATACCGGCAACGTCGTTTTCGACGGGTTCATGGGCATTTACGGAAACGTCATCATCATCGACCACGGCATGGGCCTCCAAAGCCTGTACGCCCACCTCAGCCAGATGCTCGTACATGAAGGCGATCAGGTACAACGAGGACAGATAATAGGTCGAACCGGTGCCACCGGCATGGCCGGAGGGGACCATCTCCATCTCGGCATCATCCTGTCCGGGGTTCCGGTCAATCCCGTCGAGTGGTGGGACAGCCACTGGATCAGGGACAACATAGACTCCAAGCTTGACATCGTCCGGCAGGCATCACAATCCGGCAATACTGCGGAGGCGGCACAATGAGCACACCATCTGCCAACCACGTCATCTTCCTCCATGGATTCACCTCGTCGGCCAAGTCGGGAAAGGCGAACTTTCTCAAGGAGCAATGCGCCTCCCTGCCCCATGTCGAGTTCACCATCTTCGACTTCAACCCGACGCCCAAGGATTTCGAATACCTGACCATCACGGGCATGATCAACCGCCTCAGACAATTTCTCCTGGGCCATGAATCCGAGCGGACGACCTTCATTGCAAGTTCTCTGGGAGGATTGGTAGCCACACGCTATGCGGAACGATTCGGCGGGATTCACAATATGCTTCTTCTGGCCCCGGCTCTGTTCTATCACCCCTGGGGAACCTCCGAGGAAAAGATCGCGTACTGGAAACAGGTACGGGTGGCTCCGGTTCCACATCACGGCTTCCAGGAAGAAGTCCCCCTGCGCTATACCTTTCACGAGGATGGTCTCGGTTATACCCAATCCGTACCACCGGCAGCTGACACGACCATCATTCACGGCAGACAGGATCAGACAGTGCCCATCGAGCACAGCCGCGAATATGCAACAGCCTACCCGGACAGGGTCGACCTCATGGAAATCGATGCCGACCACCGTCTTACGGACCAGAACGAGTTTCTCTGGGAGCAGACACGTTCCATACTAGAGGGATGATCTCCCTGCTTTATAAAATAAAA
The DNA here is from genome assembly GCA_964458145.1 of uncultured Desulfovibrionales bacterium. Lineage (GTDB taxonomy): Bacteria > Desulfobacterota > Desulfovibrionia > Desulfovibrionales > Desulfomicrobiaceae > Desulfoplanes. The sequence continues at coordinate 3,616 of CAYWJL010000183.1, forward strand.
CTGTTGTCCTATCCTCTCTTGCGTAGGGGCGATTCATGAATCGCCCGTTTTTTCAGCCCCCCGGGAGGGGCTGAAAAAACATTCTTTGCCCCCTGTATGCATACCCCCCCGATCTCCCAGGCACACCCATACCAAAAAAAAGGCCCCTGCGCTGCATAACGCAAGGGCCTTTTTCAGTGTGTGTATCGGAAGAATCAAGTCTCTATGAACTCCGCCGCTTGAGGCGTTTACGAGCTTGTTTGAGTTTACCCATCTTGGCCCGTCCGGTCTTTTTGCGCGAATCATCAACAGGAGCCAGCACCAGGCGTTCGAGATCGGTTTTTTTGTCCTCGCTTTTGGTATCCCAGGACAGGATGAAATGCTCGTTGGCCGCGTGTTCAAACTGTTCGAAATTGGTCGAACGGGCAGGCAGGTATGCCTGCACCGCGGCAATCATGTCTCGAAAGAGTCCCGCCAGGATGCGCACACTCTGCTCGGGGCTCTGTGCGTACCAGGCGCAGATGGATGCCAGAAACTGAAATTTTGCATGACCTGTTTCAATGGCGTCCATACACTCTGCAAGAGACAGCGTCCCCTGCTCCAGATCAGCCAAAAGCAGATCCAACTTCTTGATGTCGATCTCGGACATCCCGGGATGGGACACAAGACGGATAACATGCCCGGCAAAACCGTACCGTCCGTTGGGAAGTGAAATGTTCCCCCCACAGCCGGGACAACCGGGCCGGGACTGTCCGGCAAGGCTGATTCGCCCTTCCAGGGTCCCGCCGAACGCATCGATATACGAAGCACCACATCGATCACATACTGCCGGAAACGGAATCATCTAATGTAAAGCCTCCACATAAACCTTTGTCACGCCCTGCTCGAGCATTCCCAGTTTTTTGGCCGCAGACCAGGAAAGATCCACGATCCTCCCGTCCCCATGCTTGAAAGGCCCCCTGTCGTTGACCCGGACCAGTACGATCCTGCCGTTGGCCACGTTGGTCACCCGCAACACCGTATCAAAAGGCAGTGTCTTGTGGGCACAGGGCATGGCCTTGTAATCATATTTTTCCCCGGAGGCGGTCATCCGCCCCTGAGCCCGTTTCCCGGTCCACGACGCCAGACCCCGCTCCCTGTAGCCCACAGCATGTTCCTGAGGATGATATTTCTTGCCATGGACGGAATAGGAATGTTTGTACGGTGAAACCGGATCGTCAGGGATGGTCTTTTTTGCACAGCCGGAACCGATGAACAAAAGAAAACACCCTGCAATCAAAAGAAAATAATAGTGACGCATGCGAAACAATAACCTCTTTATGTGACCACCAAGCCGACAACTACAATTCGTTCGAAAACCCTTTGGTCAGATCTTCGATGTGATCTTCCAAAATCAGCATGACGGCATCTTTCAAACTCGTTTTGGCTTCCTTGACAGTCTCCCCCTGCCCATTGGCCCCAGAAACCTCAAGACAAGTGGCCCAGTAACCGCCTTCCGTAGCTTTGTCTATTTTTGCTGTGAGTACACCTTGCATATCTATCTTTTTGAATC
>CAYWJL010000184.1:0-5129 GCA_964458145.1 uncultured Desulfovibrionales bacterium
GTTTCCAAGTACCTGGTGGAAACTCTGAAAACCCGCAAGCTCAACATCGGGTATGATTATGCCTTCGGCAAGGGCAGGGCAGGGAATTACGAACTTCTCAGCAGTCTGGGCCATGTCTACGGCTTCGAGGTCGAACAGCTCGATCCCGTGCTGGTGGACGGTGTCATTGTCAGCTCAACCCGCATCAGGGATCTGGTGGAAGCCGGGCAGGTCTGGGAGGCCCGGCCCCTGTTGGGACGTTTTTACAGGGTGGCCGGTACGGTCATCCACGGCATGATACGGGGAGGCCCCATGCTCGGGTTCCCCACCGCAAACATCCATCTTACCGACGAACTCTTCCCCAAAACCGGGGTCTACGCTGTCTGGGCCGAGGTACAGGATACCATCCTGCCTGCGGTCGCCAATATCGGTTTCAATCCGACATTCGGCAATGACGTCCTCTCCGTCGAGGTCCATATCATGGATTTCAAGGGCGACCTGTACGATCAGAATATTTTCGTCCACTTTGTCCAGCGTCTCAGATCGGAAAAGAAATTCTCCGGTCTGGACGAACTCAAGGCCCAGATCGGCAAGGACAAAAACATCGCACAAACCATTCTGGCCTCATCCGAGGCACGTCCCGCATAATCCCCCCACATTCAAATCACCCCGCCATGCCTTTTTCTGTTGTTCTGAAGCCGTTTGTCAAAATCTGGAAGGAAGCCGTCCGGACCTACACGTCCATCACCAACGCGCGCTGGCTCATTCTGGGCGTACTCGTTGGTATCGTTTCCGGAATCGGTGCCATCATCTTTTTCGCCTCCATAGAAGGCATCAAATTTCTCCTTCTCCACAAGGCGGCAGGTCTCACGCTGCCGGCCCCGGCAGGTGAAGAGATCTTTCACGCCCTGGAAGGTCTGGATTACCGTCCCTGGCTCATCCCCGTATTCACCACCCTTGTGGGACTGCTCTCGGGCTGGCTGACCTGGAAATATCTCCCGGATACCCGCTACAGCGGGACCGACGGGACCGACGCCATGATCAAGAATTTCCATCAGCAGTCGGGTCTCATGCGTCCCATCGTGCCCCTGCTCAAGGCGGGAATCGCCGTGTTGAACATTGCAACAGGCGGCAGTGCCGGACGCGAAGGCCCCATCTCCCTGCTCGGGGCCGGGTGCGGATCGTGGATCGCTCAAAAATTCAGGCTCTCGGCCAAAGAACGCAGAATCCTGCTTCTGGCCGGAGCTGCCGGAGGGCTCGGAGCCATTTTCAGGGCACCTCTGGGCGGAGCATTGACTGCGGTGGAGGTCATCTACCGGGAAGACTTCGAGGCAGAAGCCATCCTTCCGGCGGTCATATCCTCGGTGGTCTCCTATTCCCTGTTCACCCTGGTCTTCGGCACGGAGCCCATCTTCGGCATCCCGCATTTCACATTCACCGACCCCAGGGAACTCCCTTTCTACGCCATTCTGGCCGTGGCCTGCGCCGCGTCGGGCTGGTTCTGGATCAAGACCTTTACCACCGTGAAATACAAAATCTTCTGGCCCATGACCGACAAGCTCGGATTCGTGTGGACCATGGGTTTTGCCGGGCTGCTCATGGGTCTCATCGGCTGGGCCTTTCCCCAGATGCTGTGCGGCGGCTACGGCTGGCTGGAACTGGCCATTCTGGGCAAACTGACGGTGGGAACCATGCTGGCCATCATCGTTGGCAAGGCCATTGCCACGGCCATCGTGCTGGGATCGGGCATCAGCGGGGGTATGTTCGCCCCTGCCCTGTTCGCAGGCGGGTTGACAGGTGGGATTGTTGGATTCACGGCCCACGCCTATGTCCCGGCCATCGTCACCCAGCCGGGTGCCTACGTGCTCGTCGGCATGGCCTCGTTTTTCGCCGGAGTGGCCAACGCACCTATCGGCCCGCTGATCATGGTCTGCGAGCTGACCAAGGGGTATGGACTCCTGGCTCCCCTCATGCTCGCCTCGGCCATCTGCATTGTTCTGGCCCGACATTTTTCCCTGTACGAAAACCAGGTGGACAATAAATTCGAGTCCCCGGCCCACATCCAGGACGCCACCATCAACCTGCTCGAGGACCTCCAGGTCAAGGATTTCTACAAACCCGGCCTGGTAACGACCCTGGAAGAAGGAACCTCCTTCTGCGCCATCACGGACATCATCGCCAACACCAATGAATTCTATTTTCCCGTACGCAACAACGAAGACCATATAACCGGCATTCTTCCGGTCCAGAACCTGCGCAAGGTCATGTTCGAAGACTGTTTGTCGGATCTCCTGGTGGCCAAGGACGTTGCGGGAAAACCGGCTCTCCTCCACCCGGATGACGACCTGTATACAGCGCTCATGCAATTCGTTGATTCGGGATATGGCCAGATTCCGGTGGTCGATTATGAAGACCACACGAAAATCATGGGACAGCTTGCCAGGGAAGATGTGTTTGCGGCGTATGCCAGGACCTTGAAGGAAATCAGGGAAAAGGAATAAGAGACAGTGCGCAGTACGCAGGGCTCAGTGCGCAGTGAAAGAATCTTGGAATAGATATTTGAATCATATATGATAATTTGACAAAATATTACAACTACATGATACAACATATTGTTTTTACAGCCCCTCCCGGGGGGCTGTAAAAACGGGCGATTCATGAATCGCCCCTACGAATTTTTTAGGTAATATTATTAGCAATATCACGCGCTATTGTGCGATCAATGTTTTTTCCTGCGCACTGCGTACTGTGCACTGCGCACTTTATAAAAAATGCCTCGAATACGCCTGACCCTTGCCTACGAGGGCACTGATTTTTGCGGGTGGCAGATCCAGAAGGGCCAGCCCACCATCCAGGAATGCCTGGAGAAGCATCTCTCAGTACTCTGCGCCAAACCCACGCGGATCTTTGCCTCGGGAAGAACCGATTCCGGAGTCCATGCCCTGGGGCAGGTGGCCCATGTGGACATCCCCGAGGACCGGAGCCATATTCCCTGGCACAAGGCCTTGAATGCCATGCTCCCGCCGTCCGTCCGGATTCTGGATGTCAGGGACGTGACCTTCGACTTCCATGCCAGGTATTCCTGCCTCTCCAAGACCTATTCCTACACCATGTGGACCAATCCGGACTATGTCCTGCCCCAGCGCAGGCGCTACGTCTGGAAGACCGGACCACTTGATTTTCGGGCCATGGACAAGGCGGCCGCCTGTCTGGTGGGCGAGCATGACTTCAAGAGCTTTCAGAACATCGGCACGGACGTAAAATCCTCCGTACGCACGGTGACCCGGATCGAACGCTCCCCGGGAATCAATGCATACGAACAGATATGGACCGTTTCGGCCACCGGATTTCTCAAACAGATGGTCAGAAACATGGTCGGTTTGCTCTATGAGGTGGGACGGGGCAAAGTGCATCCTGACCAGGCCCGGGAGATTCTTGAAGCCAGGGATCGATCACAGGCACCGGCCACGGCACCGGCACAGGGTTTGTGCCTGGAGTATGTCGAATATCCGGAAATGGAATCTTGACCCCACCACAAAGGGGCACCCGCAAGGGGTGCCCCTACACAAATCATCCCAACACGTCCTCCAATTCCACCCGATCCCCTGCCTGTATCCCCAATTCCCGAGCCGCACTGGCTTCTCGCCGACAGAGTTCATAAACTCCCTGACTCCCCGCAAGGATACCGATCTGGTCACCCTCCAAATCTCCATAAGTCGTTGCCGCAACCACTGTCCGCTCCCAAGGGTGCAGTATCAACTCTCTCCTATCTTCCAGAACCGATTCCCATTGGTCGATGAACAACCCAAGCAGACAATTCCCAAACTCGTCCACATGTAGGACATGGGTCCGGATCCGGTTGTCCTGTCTGCCGGAATCGGCCCACCTGCAACGCACAAGTGACATGGGCGATATTTCTTCCCCCAGCGTCTCAACTCCTTCCCCCCTGATCACCCGTGCCGCAAGCGGAGCGAATATATCCCTACCGTGAAAGGTCCTGCTCGTGGCCGCCTGATCGACATGAGCGACAAACGAACTGACCCCGTGACCGCCTTCAGGCAGAAGCAATCCCGTCAGACCATTGTCCGGGGCTATGACGATCCTCTCTGCATACTCCACAAGAACAATCCGTCTATCTGTCCCCACCCCGGGATCAACCACACAAACAATGACGCTTCCCCTGGGAAAATAGGGGTAACCGGACTGGAGGAAAAAACCTGCCTGCAGGATATCGAACGGCCGGACATGGTGGCTGTAATCGACAATGGTCGCACCCGGCACGCGAGTCAGGATGGCCGCCTTCATCTGGGCCACATAGGGATCACTGGTACCGAAATCCGTGAGAAGAAAAATCGGGGGTCGATCGTGCATCACAAACCCTTTTTTCAGAGAATCCGATCAATCCGAAAGATAATACTCCACCGTGGAAACGACCCGCACCTTCTTGATGTGCGGGTTGTTCTGATCTCTCGAGGTGATGGAAAACTGCCCCTGTGAGGCCCGCTTGATCTTGCCGAGACGGCTCTTGGAATCCTCGGCAAACTTGAGGGCCACTTCCCGGGCCTTGGTGGTGGCCTCCTTGATCATGTCCGGCTTGACCTCGTTGAGCTTGGAGAACAGGTATTCGGTCCGATGGTCATATCCCCCGCCGGTGAACACGATGCCCTTTTTGCCCAGTTCAGCGAGCTTGGTCATGAGCGAACGAACCAGGGAGACATCGTGGGAGTAGACGGTCACGTTCTGCTGGGCGGTATACCGAAAGGGCGCCCGCGTTGAATCGCTGTAGCTCTGGGCCGATTTATCCGTAATGGATGGGGCGGACAGCGAAATATCCCCGGCCTTGACCCCCTTGGCCTTGAGAAAATTCGTTATCATGGCCGTGCCCGCCTCCAGGGACCCGTACAAGCCGCCGAGATCATTGCTTGCCTCGGTGAACTGAATGGGCCAGATGACGATATCGGCCTTGTACTCCCGCTCGGAAAGCCCCTTGACCCGCACGGTGCGCTCGAATTCCTTGATCTTCAGGGCCGAATTCCCCAGCAGATATCCCAGCCCGCACAACCCGACGATGAGACAGATGCCGAGTACCAACGCACTTCCATGATCCTTTTTTTCCATGATCTTCTCCTTTTTTCTTTTTTGCTTGCCTA
>CAYWJL010000185.1:0-2665 GCA_964458145.1 uncultured Desulfovibrionales bacterium
CTATTTCTCGGCTAGAAATAATTTTTTGCAAAAAAGAGAATATACAGCTCCATTTTCAGACGGTTTATCACTAACTTTGAGGCGGAAATTAATCCATAATAAAATAGTATTATGAACGAAAAAAGAACTTGCTACAACACTTCTCACACATCGGGTGGCGCGGTATATGGCTTCGGCGTTATTGGCGCAGCCATCTATTTTATCATACAAGCTTCGGGATTTTGGGGAGTAGCGATCGGCATACTCAAAGCAATAGTATGGCCTGCAATACTTCGAGCATGGCCAGATAGATTGCTTCGGCCTTTTCCATGGCTTCGAGCCACAGGGCGTACTCTTTGGAGTCCTCTTCCCAGAAAAAGGGCCGGATCACGCTGATCTCCTTGCCGAACTTCTCCTTGGCATAGTTGGCGTACCGCGTGGATTCCTGGGAAAACGAGGCCAGACGGTGCCGCACGATCTCATGGGAAATGCCCCGGTCGCAGACAATGCGCACGCTGACACTCGCATGCTCGAGCACACTTTCATGATTGACCTGCAGAATCCTGCCGATCAATTTCCTGGCCGACCCATCGGAAATCTTGTCTTCGGATTTGTAACAGGTCCTGGCCGCCCGCTCCAGATGTTCGAGGATCTGATTCCCGTCGGGCATCTGCAATATGGTGTAGGAAGGTTCAACGATACGCATGATAATCGGCCTTTGATAAAAGTTGAGATGTCATCGTAATCATACGATACAACTACGGCAACCCGGGTACACTCTCCACAGGGGACCCGACCTGTCCTGGTCGTCATCCCGGACTCGATCCGGGATCTTATACGCTGTGGGAGCAACATCGACCGCTGTTACTCATTCCCCTCAAGATCCCGGCCTGCGCCGGGATGACGGAATGAGAGCCCACAAGCAGCCGGATACAAATCACTGCCTGCCAAGAATAACACCTTGCGCGGCCCCGGTTGTTTTCACTGCGCACTGCGCACTGCCGCCTGCGCACTTCTAACAAAACGGCACCCCCAGATGCCGGTACGCCTTTTCCGTGACCACCCGGCCCCTGGGCGTCCGCTTGAGCAGCCCCGACTGGATGAGATAGGGCTCGTAGATCTCCTCGATGGTCCGAACCTCTTCGGAGCAGGCAACGGCAATGGTCTTCACGCCCACCGGGCCGCCGGAAAAATGGGAGATGATGCACGAAAGGATCTTCCGATCCATCTGGTCCAACCCGTTGGCGTCCACATCCATCATGTCCAGCCCCCTGGCCGCAACCTTTTCATCGATGGTCTCGCACCCCTTGACGTGGGCATAATCGCGCACCCTGCGCAAAAGCCTGTTGGCTATACGCGGTGTGCCTCTGGAACGCCGCCCGATCTCCAGAGCGCCTTCCCGGGTGATGGCAATCCTGAAAATAGATGCCGCGCGGGTGACAATATCGGCCAGGTGCTCGGGTTCGTAGAACTCCAGACGGCAGATGACCCCGAAACGGTCCCGAAGGGGCGAAGTCAGAAGCCCGATCCTGGTCGTCGCCCCCACCAGGGTGAAGGGTTCCAGATCGATCTTCACCGTTCTGGCACCGGGTCCCTGACCGATGATCAGATCGAGCTTGAAATCTTCCATGCCCGGATAGAGGATTTCCTCCACATTGGCAGGCATGCGATGGATCTCGTCGATAAACAGAAGATCGTTCTTCTTCAGATTGGTGACAATGGCCGCCAGGTCTCCGGACCGTTCGAGCACCGGTCCGGACGTGCTGATCAGGTTGACCCCCAATTCCGAGGCCATGATCTGAGCCAGGGTGGTCTTACCCAGTCCCGGGTTGCCGTACAGCAGCACATGATCCAGCTGCTGGCCCCGTTCCCGAGCGGCCTGGAGGTAAATGCGCAGATTGGCCCGCACATCGTCCTGACCGATGAAGTCGTTCAGACTTCCGGGACGGATATGATCATCAGGTGGCGTTGTCGGTGTCGTCATCAGGAGGCGGCTGAAGATAGAAGTTTGAGGGCCGCACGGATGGCACCGCCCACATCCAGATCGGATTCGTTCTCAAGAACCTTGCGCACCACGGGCGAGGCTTCACGCTCACTGTACCCCAGTGCAAAAAGACCTCCCAATGTGTCGTCGAACACCCGAGTTTCGGGCACGTGTGCAGGTGCTGAAGCAACGGTGGTGAATCCGACCAGCTTGTCCTTGAGATCCAGAACGATCCTCTTGGCCGATTTCGCACCGATCCCGGGCACCCGTGTCAGGGCGTGGGCATCCTCCCCAGCCACCTTGGCCGCAAGATCACCGGGTTCGAAGCAGGCGAGCATGGCCATGGCCGTCTTGGGCCCGAGTTTGGGAACGCCGATGAGAATCCCGAAAAGCTCGCGCTCCTCCCACGTGGCAAACCCGTACAGGGCGAGCACGTCTTCACGAACGATGGTGTAGGTATACAGGGAAACCTCAATGCCCGGTTCCCCCAATCGGGCCACGGCCTGAGAACTCATCCCGATCTCATACCCCACGCCTGAATCGGTCAGAACAACGCACCCGCTGTCCTTTTTCTGGAGCAATGTTCCCTTGATATAGGCGATCATCCCCTCTCCCGTACGTTCAGACGATACGACATTGAATACCGTCCATCAAAAATCACACGCATCCCATTGTACAGCAATTCATCCACGGACGTCTCAG
>CAYWJL010000185.1:2675-3011 GCA_964458145.1 uncultured Desulfovibrionales bacterium
CATCTCCCGCATGTTCAGACGATACGATATCGAATGACGTCCATCAAACCCCATCCATCCAATGCATTCCCCGTAGGGGCAGACCTATGTGTCTGCCCTTCCACGATCACGCCACGTTCCCCGGCACATGAAATACCAGAAAAATACCATCATCCCCCATACAACCGCTGAAACCGACGCTGATTGAGATGGCAGATGGCAATGGCCAGGGCATCACTGGCATCCTTGGCCCAATTCCCCTTGCATCCCAGAAGCTGGGCAACCATGAACGCCACCTGGGATTTCTCGGCTCGCCCCGCTCCCACAATGGTCTTCTTGACCACGGTCGGCTCATAG
>CAYWJL010000185.1:3062-3707 GCA_964458145.1 uncultured Desulfovibrionales bacterium
AAGCGACGTCAGGCTTGTGGGCTTCGATAAGCTTCACGATGGCTGCAAAGATGTAGCCCAACCGGGTACTGAGCGGCTTGTCCAGCGGTGGCCGGATAGTCCCGGTATCCACCAGGGAAAGCTGCCCCGAGGACTCCCGGACCACTCCATACCCGCAGCACCGCGAACCGGGATCGATCCCCAGAACGACAATGTCATCACCCATCAACCCTACATCTCGTCCAACAGCTCGTCAGGCAGATCGAAATTGGCGTACACGTTCTGGACATCCTCGTTCTCGTCCAGGGCGTCGTACAGCTTGAGCAGCTTGAGCCCGGTGGACTTGTCCACGGCAACGGTATTCTGGGGGAGCATGGTGATTTCGCTTTCTTCGGGTTCGATCCCGGCCTCGGTAAAGGCGTCACGAACGGCGGTGAAATCCTCGGGTGCGCACTGGACCTGCCAGGTATCGCCATCATCCACGATATCTTCTGCCCCGGCTTCAAGGCCGATTTCGAGGAGTTCTTCATCGCTGTGGGCGTCCTTGGAAAAGGCGAAAACCCCTTTTTTGTCGAACATCCAGGCTACACAGCCCGATGCACCCATGGATCCGCCACCCTTGCTCAGGATGTGACGAACTTCGGCAACGGTCCGGTTCTTGTTGTC